>JAAYTG010000083.1 GCA_012518075.1 Clostridiales bacterium
CAAGTATTCCTATTAAACAAGCATTCCTATAAAAAGAAAGCTATAGTATTAACATGGCATCGCCAAAGCTAAAGAATCTATATTTTTCTTCAACAGCCTTTCTATATACATCCAAGACTTGGTCCTTACCAATTAAGGCCCCTACCAACATTATCAAAGTGGATTTTGGTAGATGAAAGTTGGTTATTAAACCATCTATACCTTTTAAATTATAGCCCGGATAGATAAAGATATCCGTCCTTCCCACTCCCGGATGGATAATACCTCTATCATCGACCACAGTTTCTAGGGTACGAGCGGAAGTTGTCCCTACTGCAATAATTCTTCCACCACTTTTGCGGCATTGATTGATGGTATCAGCAGCCTCCCGGGATACGAAGTAGCTTTCAAAATGCATTTTATGGTCTTGAATATTGTCTACCTTTACCGGTCTAAAAGTGCCTAGCCCTACATGAAGGGTAAGTCCAGCAATTTTTACCCCCATCTTGTCAATATCATCTAAAAGCTCCTGAGTAAAGTGTAAGCCGGCAGTAGGAGCTGCCGACGAACCTGCATATTTATTATAAACCGTTTGATATCGATCCTTCTCTTCTAACTTCTCTTGTATATAGGGAGGCAAGGGCATAACCCCTATTTCATCTAGGATTTCTTCAAAAATCCCCTCATATTGAAATTCAATTATACGGGAGCCATTCTTTAGTATATCCACAACCTCTGCTCTAAGTAAGCCATCTCCAAAGGATAACCTTGTCCCAATTCTTGCCCTTTTACCAGGCTTGACCAGGGTCTCCCATTGGTCTTTCTCGCTTCTCTCTAATAGCAATAGCTCGATCTTGCCACCAGTATCCTCCCGCACACCATAGAGCCTGGCAGGAAGTACCCTAGTATCATTGAGTACCAGACAATCTCCCTGGCTTAAGTATTCTGTTATCTGATAAAATATCCTGTGTTCTATTTTTTTATCCTTCCTGTCGTAGACCAGCATTCTAGAATGATCTCTTCTTTTTAGCGGCTGTTGGGCAATTAGTTCCTCAGGAAGGTAATAATCAAAATCTGATACCTTCAATTTTTTCTCCTTCTCTACCTCTATATATAAGCTTGATTCAGTGTAACTATCATATCAGCATATACTTAACAATAATCCATTATGCTGGTTTACTAGTCACTATAGGACCGGTACCCTTCATAATAAAAAACATTATATCAGTTTGGTCTGTTCTTCAAAAGCTATCCCCATATGTTTATAGCCAAGTGGGGTTACTATTCTGCCCCTAGGGGTTCTGGCAATAAAACCCAACTGCAACAGGTATGGTTCATAGACGTCCTCTATGGTAATGGTCTCCTCTCCTGTAGAGGCAGCCAAGGTATCTAAGCCTACTGGCCCACCAGCAAATTTTTCGATCATTGTCATCAGTATTTTGCGATCTACCTCGTCTAGTCCTATAGAATCCACTTCAAATAAATCCAAAGCTTCACCGGCTACTTCAAGGGTAATTATGCCATCAGCCTTAATCTGAGCATAATCCCTAACCCGTTTAAGAAGTCGGTTGGCAATTCTTGGGGTTCCTCTGGAGCGTTTAGCAATTTCCTCTGCTCCATCTTGACGAATCTCTACTTTTAGTATTCCTGCAGACCTGGTAACAATCTCTTGTAATTCCTTTTTATTATATAGTTCCATTCTGTTTATAATTCCAAACCTATCCCTCAAAGGGGAAGTCAACATACCCGCCCGGGTGGTAGCTCCTATTAGGGTGAATTTAGGAAGATCTAGTCTTATGGATCGTGCGCTAGGCCCTTTTCCTATAATAATGTCAAGAGCAAAATCCTCCATAGCAGGGTAAAGAATTTCCTCTACAGTCCTATTTAATCGGTGGATTTCATCGATGAATAAAACATCCATCTCGCCCAAATTAGTTAGTATAGCTGCTAAATCCCCAGGTTTTTCTATGGTGGGGCCTGAGGTAATCCTCATACCTACACCTAATTCATTCGCAATAATGGTAGCCAGAGTAGTTTTTCCCAAACCTGGAGGACCGTATAACAAAACATGATCTAGGGCTTCAGAACGCTGCTTTGTAGCTTCTATAAAAATATTAAGTTTTTCCTTTAGCTTTTTTTGACCTATATACTCATCCATAGTTCCCGGTCTTAAACTATACTCTATGTCCCTATCCTCTTCCATCATAGTAGAGGTAATAATTCGCTCTTCTTCCTGCATAAAAGATCCATCTCCCTATTCCTATTATCTCCTAACCTCTGTCCATTAATTTAAGGGCTAACCTAACCAATGTAGATACATCCTGGTCCTTATCCTCAATAGAGTCCAGTGCCCTTTTGGCCTCCTGAGCCTGATAACCCAAGGCAATCAGGGCCTCAACAACCTCGTTTTGCTGATCTATTAAGATATTATCAGATTCCCTGCTATCTTGCCCTATCAAGGCTTCTTGGTCAATTTTCTCTTTTAGCTCCAGTATCATCCTCTGGGCAGTCTTTTTGCCTACTCCGGGGGCAATACACAATGTCTTTATATCGTTTGTAACAATAGCCAAAGCTATCTGCTCAGGAGACAGGGACGATAGAATAGCCATTGCTACCTTAGGGCCAATACCTGATACAGTAATAAGTTTTTCAAAGATGGTCTTTTCTTCTTTGTCAAAAAAACCATAAAGCTCTTGCGTATCCTCTCGAACATTAAAATATGTATAGAGTTTTATTAAACTACCCTTCTCGGGAAGTTTGGATATGATAGACTGAGCAATTTTTATCTCATAACCAATTCCGCCAGTCTCTATTATTACTTTTTCAGAATGAACTTCTTCCAGCTTCCCTTTTATATAAGCAAACATATGGTGCTCCTTTCAAAGCCTTTAAAAACTAGGCTCAAGTCTTAGTAAATTGTTTTATAACCTAGCCTTCTCCCCATATCGGCACAGTGACTATGACATATGGCCACCGCCAAGGCATCTGCTGCATCATCGGGCTTGGGTATATCCTTAAGGTTTAATAATACCTTTACCATCTGCTGTACCTGCCCCTTTTCCGCCCTTCCATATCCAACTACAGACTGCTTTACCTGAAGGGGCGTGTATTCATATAGACCCAATCCCGTTTTGGCTGCAGCCAATACAGCCACACCCCTGGCATGTCCTACAGTTAATGCAGTCTTCACGTTTTTATTAAAAAACAATTCTTCTATAGCCACCTCATTTGGTTGATAGCGATTTACAAGTTGCTGAACTGCATCATATATGGTCACCAGTCTTTGAGATGTCTCCATGGTGGAAGGGGTAGTGATGGCTCCATAGTCAATAGCCTTAAGTTTATTGTTTTTGCTTTCTATAATTCCATAACCTACTATAGCCATCCCAGGATCAATTCCTAGAATAATCATATAAATATCTCCATCCATTCATCAAACTATTGAATTACTGCTATAGTAATATTATGTCTTTTCGTATATTCTGTCAATGGAGATGAAAAATAAAAAGAAAAGGAATGCAACAAAAAACACCCTTAATCTATATTAGATTAGGAGTGTCTTTGCTTTTAAAGACCATCATTTTAGCTAGTTTTACTAATCTACTCTCTTATCTGCCCTTGACCTCTAACTATATACTTGATTGTGGTTAGCTCTTTTAGACCCATAGGGCCTCTTGCATGGAGTTTTTGAGTGCTAATGCCCAGTTCGGCACCAAAACCGAACTCATAGCCATCGGTAAATCGTGTAGATGCATTTACATATACAGCCGCTGCATCAACTTGATTTAAGAATTTCTCCGCATTAAAATAATCGGATGTGACGATAGCTTCAGAGTGTCCCGTACCGTATATATTAATATGTTCTATAGCCTCTTCCACCCCATCTACTATCCTTACGGCCAAAATATAATCTAGATACTCTTCAAACCAATCCTCTAGACAAGCAGCTTTTGCGTCCGGTATCAGTTTAATGGTTTCATCACATCCCCTTATTTCAACCTTATTATTCTTAAGCTCTTCAACAATCCTAGGTAAAAGCTCAGGGGCAATAGTTCGGTCTATTAATAGGGTTTCTGCTGCGTTGCATACTCCCGGCCTTTGTACTTTTGCATTTACAACAATATCCAAGGCCATATCTAAGTCACATCTACCATCTACATAGACATGACAGTTTCCTACTCCTGTCTCAATTATAGGCACCGTTGCATTTTCTACAACTGCCTTAATAAGTCCAGCTCCACCCCTCGGTATAACAACATCGATTAAGCCATTTAACTTTACTAGCTCCTGAACGCTTTCCCTTCGTGTATCCTCTATTAGCTGGATGGAACCTACAGGTATTCCCACACTATAAGCCGCCTCTGTCATGATCTTAACAATTGCCTTATTAGAATGTATAGCCTCTGAACTTCCTCTCAAGACTATAGCATTACCAGTCTTTATGCATAAGCCTATGGCATCAGCAGTTACATTGGGCCTAGACTCATATATAATGGCTACTACCCCTAAGGGTACCCTCTTTTGCCCTATTTCTAAACCTTTTGGTCTCTTCCATTGGGATATTATTTCGCCTACCGGATCTGGTAGTGCCTTTATCACCCTAAGTCCTTCTGCCATGGCCTTAATTCTTTCTTCGTTCAAGATTAGGCGGTCTATCAGTGCTCTGGATCGGCCATTTTTATCAGCCATATCTACATCCAGCTTATTCTCAGCTATTAAGTCCGGGATGTGCTTTTCTAAGGCCTGGGCCATAAGCTCAAGGGCCGTGTCCTTTTGACTGGATGATAGGATAGCTAAGCTTTGACTAGCCTCCTTAGCCAGCCTTGCCTTCTTTTTAACTTCCATCTGCCAACTACCTCCCTATTTTAATGATAATCCTGGTCTAGATAGTCATCTCTCTTTATGGGGCACAAAAAGTGTACCCACATCCTTACCCTCTAATATTTCGTATATGTGATCAGGGTCATCTCCACTGGTGATAATCACTGGTATACCTGCCCTAGAGCAAATCTGAGCAGCTTCAATCTTGGTCTTCATACCCCCAGTCCCAAAACTGTTATTAGTATCCCCTACACCATCAATAACCTGACCACACACATCATATATGACAGGAATTAGATTAGCATCCTCATGGCACTTAGGGTTTTTATCATACAGGCCTTCAATATCCGATAGCAATATTAAAAGATCTGCTTCTATTAGTTCCGCAACCACTGCCGATAGGGTATCATTGTCCCCAAAATAGGGCTCTATCTCCTCAGTGGCTACAGTATCGTTTTCATTAACAATAGGAATCACACCATAGTCTAGCAGGGTACAAAATGTATTGTAAGTATTTTGCTTTTTAAGCTCAACATCTACTACGTCTCGGGTTATTAGTACTTGGGCTGCAATTTGATCATACTCACTAAGCAATTTAGAATAGATATGCATTAGGCTTACCTGCCCAATAGCTGCCAAAGCTTGCTTTTGTGGTAGAGAGCTTGGCCTTTCCGTCATGTGCATACGAAAACGACCGACTCCAATAGCACCTGAAGTGACTAATACAATATTTTTCCCATCACTTCTCAAGTCGGCCAATACACGGACCAACTTATCCATCACATGATAATCCATACTTCCATTTGCATGGGTTATAGTTGATGTGCCCACCTTTACCACAATAGTCTCTGCTTTCATAATTCTATTCTTAAGTTCTGTCATTATTACCCTTCCCCTCAAGTCAATCTTCCTTGTATTTTCATCCCTATATTTTCCTAAATATAAAATGAAAGATATTAATACTTTCCATTAACCTCCGCTCCATTATATCATAAGAAATTCCCTTAATCTACAATAGATTAAGGGAATACTGAGATTGAATAAACATTGACCAATTACATAATTTAGCTCTCCAAGTTTTCCATAAAGTACTCTACTTCCTCAAGGGAATCAATAACCATCCCCCCACGAATTTCTTCCTGGACATCTGGTGGAAGCTTATTTATGGGTATATGGGTTTCTTCAATACTGGTATATTCATACCCTGGTTCAGAAGGCATATAGATTACCACCATGCCTTCCTTTTCCTTTAAAACAAAATGTCCGGGACAGTAGTCATCAATCTCCTTGGTTAAGGTTACCTTTTCAGTAGAAAATTCATAGATTCCCCATTCTGGGAATTTTAATTCTATACTTTGCCTACTTAAACCTACCTCGTCATCTTTAGCCTTACGTTCCTCCACTCTAGTATCCTTGCACAAGCTATAGTTTTTTTGAAATACAAACAAAGTGTCCTGTGTAGTAAGCTCTGCCCTAGCTATCTCTTGACTTGCTATTTCCTTATTAATTCTTTCTGCTAACTGCATGGTTTCATATCCGGATTCTTCATTCTTTTGCTTTTGATCACCATCAAGCCTTCTACGGCCAATCCATGTTCCTGCCAGATAACCACTAGTCATCATCGTTATCAAAACTACAATAGCAAGAAGGGTCTTCTTTTTCCTATCATTATAAAACACTATAATCCCTCCGGACTCCCATTTGGATTATAGTGTTTCCATTTTTATACTATATTATACCTGAATCTATTTTGTTTATTCCTATTATCAGATTCAAACTAAGTGACCTACCTCTAAATGTTTTCTACTCTTCATCAATAAACTCTAGATTATGGTAGACATTTTGTACGTCGTCATGGTCTTCTAGCTTTTCAAATAATGATAGTGCCTGCTGATATTGCTCTCCGGTTAGTTTAACAGAATTCTGGGGTAACATAGCTACATCTGAAGAAGCTATTTTATATCCGGCACTTTCCAATCCATCTCTCACCTGTGTAAACTCGGTAGGATCAGTCAAAATTTCAAAAACCTCATCCTCCAATTGGATATCCTCGGCACCGGCCTCCAATGCGTGAAGCATAAGGTCATCTTCATCAATATCCTCGGTCTTGTCTATAACTATAAGTCCTTGTCTTTGGAACATCCATGATACACAGCCTGTAGCCCCGAGACTTCCTTCGCTTCGGTCAAAAATGTATCGCATTTCTCCAGCAGTCCTATTGCGATTATCCGTAAGAGCCTGGACGATAACAGCAACACCATGAGGTCCGTAACCTTCATAAGTGATTTCCTCATAGTTTACGTTTCCCAATTCCCCAGATGCTCTCTTTATACTTCTATTAATGTTATCGTTTGGCATATTGGCTGCCTTGGCATTTGCTATGGCATCCCTTAACCTGGAATTGGTCGTAGGATCACTACCTCCCTCTTTAACTGCAACAGCTATTTGCCTGCCTATCTTTGTAAATAACTTGCCTCTTTGGGCATCAGTCTTTCCTTTCTTATTCTTTATATTGGACCATTTAGAATGTCCTGCCATCTGGACAACCTCCTAGTTTATCCTTCAATCATCTAACCTACTGTATCAATCGATCTTATGTAAATAATAACACCTTCAATTCTAAAATGTCACTCTCTTTATGTTGACAAGTGCCAGTTAATAGAATTGATTATTTTAAGCCCATGCTAATTAACCCTATAATAATAGTGTCGGCCAACTTTTAACCGTCAATATAAGATCATCTACCTATAAGCATAACTGTTGAACTAGTAGAATAGATTGATTAAATTTATTTGCAAATTTCCTTTTAATAATATCATATAAAAAAATACGTGTAAAGATTAAGAGCTTGTTTCCGGTATTGACTCTTTATGTTATAATGTTAGTAAAATCCCACTGGCATAAATTTGGAGGAATATTATGAGTAAATGGAGAAAATGGTTGGATAGCTTTAAAAAGCTCTTTGCCAAACCAGATCATCCCATAAAAAAAGCAACGGAGAAAAATGATAATAAGGAAAACCAGTCTATTAAAAGATTTTTCGTTAGAAAAAGAAGACAGGCTAACTTTTTTGTTTCCATATTTGTAACTACCTTGAGAATCTTTTTAGTGCTATTTATTCTCATAGGATTTGTTGCCTTTGGTGCAGTTATTGGTATCGGTAAAGCCTACCTAGATTCTACACCAGAGCTGGATGTAGTTCAAATACAAGATCAAAATGAAACCACTTTTATCTACGATAAATTTGGTAACCTTATTACAGAATACTATGGTTTTGAAAACCGAATATGGGCCCCTATTGAGGAGATACCTGAAACCTTGAAAAAGGCATTTATCGCTATTGAAGACGCCCGCTTTCAGGTACATAATGGTATCGACATCAAGCGAATCTTTGGATCCGTGATTCATAATCTAAGTAATGATAGCATACAGGGGGCTAGTACTATAACCCAACAGCTAATAAAGAATACTATCCTAACTCCAGAAGTAAGTTATAAAAGGAAAATTCAGGAGATGTATCTTGCCATACAACTGGAGAAAAACTATAGCAAGGATCAAATACTGGAGGGCTATCTTAATACTATTTGGCTAGGCGGCTCTAACTATGGAGTCAAAGCTGCGGCACAAGATTATTTTGGTAAAGAGCTTAGCGAGCTAACTCTTCAAGAATGTGCGATGCTGGCTGGAATTACTCGTAATCCTTGGCGGTATGATCCTAGGGCAAATACATATAGCAGGGAGAATCCTGACTGGTCATATGACAGGACCAATCTAGTGCTAAACCGCATGTATGAAAATAATATGATTACTGAAGCTGAATATGAAGAAGCAAGAATAGACGAATCCGATTATTATAAGTATCCCATAAATATTGTAGAAGAACCTTCCAGCAACGATTATCCCATGAAGTATTTTATCGAATACGTTATAACAGACGTTAGAGATAGAATTATGGAGCTAGAAGGTTGGAAGGGTGATGAAGGACAACGTAAAGCTGAGCAATACATATATTCTGGAGGCCTTCACATATACACTACCTTGGATCCGGCCATTCAGGAATCTGTAGAGCAAGCAGTTTATAATTATAGCAACCTGCCTAAATTCAAGAATTCTGCTCATAAGTTCAACAAGCTAGGTATTGAACAACCCCAGGCCGCTGCTGTAGTGATAGATCAGCATACAGGCGAACTTCAAGCTATTGTAGGCGGTAAACAGCCCCCTACAGGAAAACGGCAATATAACAGAGCTTCTCATCCTGACTCTAAGTTGGCCTTAGGTTCTTCCATAAAACCCCTATCCGTATACGGACCTTTTATTGAGGCAGGATATCCTGGAGGGATAATAGTAGAGAATATTCCAGCTGCTATTAATGGTTGGACAGGTGGAGAATTACCCTATCCTCGAAACTATGGAGGAGGCAGCTATGAGGGGCCTACCAGTGTCAGAAGAGGTATCTATAAATCTCTTAACGTTGTTGCTGGCCGTATAGTATTAGATAGGATTGGGGTTCAATATTCAGTAGACAAATTAGTGGAATTAGGACTTAATCCTAAGGATATAGATGGAGAACCTGCTTCCCTGGCCCTTGGTACTCGAGGCAAAAACATGGTGGAAGTAGTAGGCGCATATGCTGCCATTGCAAATAAAGGTGTCTATCAGGAGCCTATCTCCTTTACTAGGATACTAGACAAAAACGGTGAGGAAATAATTAATACCAAGAAGACCCAAATAACAAGAAATGTCTTTAAGGAAAGTACTGCATTCATCCTCACCGATTGGATGCAAGATGTTGTAAATGGCGGTACCGCCACGGTACGGATTAAGAATGACCAGGGACAGAGTATTAAAGTTGCTGGCAAAACCGGAACCAATAGTGAATTTAAAGGAGTCTATTTTGCTGGCTTTACACCATATTATACTGGTGCAGTATGGCTAGGTCATGATGATTTTAATCCTCCATTTGTCAATGGAACTACCGGTGGTAAATTCGCCGCTCCTCTTTGGAAAAATATTATGGATGCTCTTCATAAGGATCTAGAACCTATAGAATTCTATGATGAAGTACCCGACGATGTGGTTCGATTTACGGTGTGTGGTGTCTCAGGCAAGAGGCCAAATGGAGAGCTGTGCAGTAAAGAATTAAGCGGCCACGGGCTAGTTACTGAATGGTTCCCAAAAGATGCTATACCAGGACATGATGACATCTGTGATATGCATGTTGAGATAGAGG
>JAAYTG010000084.1 GCA_012518075.1 Clostridiales bacterium
ATATTCTAGTAAAAGCTCTAGTGAGGATACTTGTTATTAGCAATGACAAGGTATAGAATTAAATGCAGATATAATAATAAAACAATCAGTATAAGGGATAAAAGAAAGGAAGTAATATGGGGCACAAGATAATCGATTTCCACAACCATGCCTTTCCAGAAAAGATTGAAAGAAAGGCAGTTAATCATTTAGAAAAACATTATTCAATTGACATTCCAAGTGCAGGTAGTATTCATGCTCTATTAGCAAGTGCAGAGAGTGCCGGTGTTAATTACCTAGTATTGCATGCTTCAGCTACTCATAAGAACCAAGTTATCAGTGCCAATGATTGGATAGCTTCATTGGCAAAATCCAATGAAAATCTTATTGGCTTTGGTACGGTACATCCTGGTTATGAAGATTGTCTGGGTGAATTAGAAAGAATCAAAGAATTGGGCTTAAAAGGCCTTAAGCTCCATCCGGATTTTCAGGGCTTTAATGTAGATGATCCTAGCATGTATTATATATATGAGGCTATAGAGCCGGGGTTCCCTATTTTAATCCATGTAGGAGATGAGAATCTAGACTTTTCTAGTCCTCGTAGACTATCTAGGGTATTGGAGCTTTTTCCTCATCTCACTATAATCGGAGCCCATTTAGGGGGATATGCTAGATGGGATGAAGCCCGGCAATACTTAGTTGGAAAAAACCTATATCTAGATACCTCCAGCTCCCTTTGGAGGATTGATCCCAAGGAAGCTACAGAACTTATTAAGGATCATGGAGTGGATAGGATTGTGTTCGGTAGCGATTATCCGGTAGTTCCCCATGGTGAAGAGCTTGATAGGTTTTTGGCCTTGTTTCTAACTGAAGATGAGCGAGAGAAAATTCTATGGGAAAATGGGGCAAGAATATTAAAACTGTAGAATTGACTTGAAGATCTGTCTAGTTATGGGGAAAATCCTAATTCTCTCATAAGATAGACAAAACCTATGATAATGATAAGATAATCATATTTTACAATAGGTCGGCCTAGTAATATCATATAAAAGGAAGATTAGAAAAGGATATTACATGGGATAAGAGGTGTATTGTATTAAATGTTAAGAAGAAAAATATTTGTAGTCATACTGCTAGTCTGCCTGGTGGGACTGCTTCTCTCAGCTTGTGTTGGCCAGCCTAAAGAAGAAAGTATAGACACAGGTGCAGATAGTAATAATGATAGGTTTTTTTATACTTTTACAGATTCCCTAGAAAATACCGTAGTACTAATGGAAAGACCAAGTCGTGTAATCTCCCTAGTGGGCTCCTATGCTGAGACCTGGCTATTGGCAGGAGGAGAGCTAGTAGGGGTGACAAATGACGTTATAAGCCAGAGAAAGTTGGATCTACCTGAAGATATAGATATAGTGGGCACTATAAAGGATCCTAACCTAGAAAAAATATTGGATCTTTCCCCGGATTTTGTGCTCTTGTCTCCAGATATTGAGAGTCATGTAAAGATAGCTGATACCCTTAAAAAAACTAACATCTCTCATGGTTTTTTTAAGGTTGAGCACTTTGAAGAGTATTTAAGCATGCTGGATATATGCACTGATATAACGGGGAACAAGGACTTATATGATAAGAACGGGCTGGAAGTCAAAAAGCAGATAGATGAGGTGTTAGAAAAGGCTGATAACAAAAATGGACCAGACATCCTCTTTATACGGGCCATGTCCAGTGGTGCAAAGGCGAAAAATGATGACAATATGGCCTGTAGAATATTTGAGGATTTAGGTGCTATAAATATAGCTGCAAAGCATGACTCCCTTTTAGAGGATCTTAGCATGGAGATAATCATTCAAGAGGATCCTGAATATATATTTGTGGTAACCATGGGAGATAGCCAGAAGGCTATAGAAGCACTAAAAGAAGGCATAGAAAAAAATCCGGCATGGAGCAATCTGTCTGCAGTAAAGGATGGCAGATATATCGTTTTACCTAAGGATCTTTTTCATTACAAGCCAAATGCAAGATGGGGTGAGAGCTATGAGTATATGGCCAAAATTTTCTATCCGGAGAATTTTAAATAGCAATAGCAGGAGCTATAACGGGACTGTTATAGCTCTGCTTCTTATACTGCTTCTTATAGCCGTTATGATAAGTATAAGTGTTGGTTCCTCAACAATACCTTTACAGCAAATCATTTCAGCCATGGGAAAGAAGGATCTTACTTCAAAGACATATCAAATTATTAGATTTGTAAGGATTCCCCGAACCTTGGCAGCAATCCTTGCAGGCAGCTCTTTGTCGGTTTCAGGAGCTATCTTGCAATCGGTGCTAAACAATTCTCTTGCTAGCCCCAATATAATAGGGGTCAATTCGGGGGCGGGTTTTCTGACTGTATTGATTGGAGCTTTTTTTCCTGCCAGTCTCTTCCTAACCCCTTTGGCTGCCTTTATAGGTGGACTTTTAGCCGTTTTTCTAGTTTTTTTCATAGCACAAAAATCCGGTGCTTCACGGATGTCTATTGTTCTGTCAGGGGTTGCAGTTTCCAGTTTTATCGGTGCCATGACAGATACTGTCCTTACCCTAAAACCGGAGACCGCTATAGATAGATCCATCTTTCTCATAGGGGGTTTTTCAGGTGTCACAATGGATAGGTTAGCTCTGCCAGCCGCTTTTATTATTATATCCCTTATTGTAGTTATAGGTTTAAGCTATGATATGAATATACTGACTTTGGGAGATGAAACTGCCAAATCATTAGGCTTAGGGGTAGCTAGGCTTCGCTATTTATTCTTAGGTCTTGGGGCCCTTCTTTCGGGAAGTGCTATAAGCTTTGCCGGACTATTAGGTTTTGTAGGGTTGATTGTGCCCCATGCTTCTAGATTTTTAGTAGGATATGACAATAGTCTATTAATACCCGTATGTGCTCTTCTTGGAAGTGTTTTTACCCTAGGCTGCGATATATTGGCCCGGATTTTATTCGCTCCCTTTGAGATACCAGTGGGTATAATAATGTCCTTCCTAGGAGGTCCATTTTTTATTCACCTGTTACTAAAAGGCAAGAAAGGTAAACTATATGATTAGGTTATATAAGGTATCTGCCGGGTACAACGGGATAGAGGTTATAAAGAATATAAATATCTCTTTTTCAAAAGGGACTATAACTACTATAGTCGGCAAAAATGGCTGTGGGAAGACCACCCTTTTAAAAACAGCATCTAACTTATTGAGACCTTTCAGGGGGGAGATCCTAGTCAAAGGCAAAAATATAACAGATATGTCCCGCAAAGAACTGGCAAAAGAGCTTTCATTTCTGCCTCAACTTAGGAATATTCCTAATATTACAGTCTATAATTTGGTTATGCATGGCAGGTTTCCATATCTCGGATTTCCCCGTATACCTCAAAAGAAGGACAAGCTTGTTGTATCCAATGCCATAGAGGGCATGGGACTTGAGGATAGTATAGAAAAAAATGTAAGTGAGCTTTCCGGAGGCCAGCTTCAAAGAGTATATTTAGCAATGGTATTAGCCCAAGATACGGATATTATATTTTTGGATGAGCCAACAACATACCTAGATATCAATCACCAGTTTGAAATATTGGAAATAGTAAGAAGGCTCAAGGACATGGGGAAAACTATTGTCATGGTGCTGCATGATCTTAGCAGCGCACTTTCTTATTCAGATAGGGTTTGCTTGATGGATAAGGGTGAGATAATTATATATGATACCCCACAAACTGTATTTGAAAGTAGGGAAATAAATAGAATCTTTGGCGTATCTTCGGAAGAAGTTTTAGTTAATAAAGAGAGCTTAAAACAGTATGTATTTTATGTAAAGGATTAGCCACTTCCACCTTCCTAAATGGCAGGTGGAAGTCATAGGCCACCCCTATAGGCTATCAAGGTTAAACCTTAAGAATTTCGTCCTTTCGGTCTAGTATATCACTACTTAATAGTTGGGATTGAACATTTTGAAAACCAAGTCTTTCGATAGTTTCGGCTAAACGTTCTCCAGCCTTACCCTGCTCCTTGTATAAGAGCATGACTTTTTCAATTATATCTAGAGCTTCTTCTTTGCTTGTAAATACTATATCTAGGGGTATACCTAAAGATCTACGCTTGCCCCATCTTCCTCCAATATACACCTTGTACGCAGTTTGACCGTCCTCTATAGCATTAAAAGGGCATTGTCCAATGCATAGACCGCAGTTTATACATTGCTTCTTGTCTATTTCCAAAACTCCATCTATGACTTTTGCGGCTTTGACGGGACATATGTTTTCTACAGAACATTTTCTGCAACCTTTGCAAGCATCTTTATCATAGTTAGGTATCATTTGGCCTACAAGGCCTACATCATTTAAGTCAGGCTTAACACAGCTATTGGGACATCCTCCTACTGCTATTTTAAATTTGTGAGGGAGCCTAAGATCGAAATAGCCTTCATAGAACCTTTTGTGAATCTCCTCTGATACGGAAAAAGTATCAATTAAACCGAATCTACAGGTAGTGCCCTTACAGGAAACAACGGGACGAACTTTTGGACCTGTACCGCCCACTTCAAGGCCTTCTTTGGCAATATAAGCTCTGAAATCTTCAATCTTGTCATAATGAATGCCTTGAACCTCTACTGTTAATCTGGAAGTAAAGGTTACTACCCCATTTCCAAAAAGCTCAGCTGCTTCTGCTATACACCTGGTCTGGGCTGCGGTTATTTTGCCGTTTACAGTAAGAACCCTAGCGGAAAAGTTATCAGTACCTCTGTTTCTTAAAAATCCTAGTGCTTTTACCCTTTTTTCATCTTTAGCACTTACCGTTAAATTTGTCATAATCAAATCCCCATCCTTTAAATACCTCTAGAGAACAATATATCACTTGTTAGTATAATAATAAAATGATATTATCTTATAATAATCATAGGTAAAACCTATTGATAATTTAAGATTAAAAAGGAGGCTAATATGACCATAAGACATTTAAGAATATTTATAGAGGTAGCAGATACTGGGAAAATGAGCGCAGCAGCATCAAAACTGTATATATCGCAGCCTACAGTGAGTCAAGCCATAAAAGATCTGGAAGAGCATTATGGAATGCTTTTGTTTGAACGGCTTTCTAAGAAGCTTTACATAACAGAAAAAGGGGAGAGACTCCTTTCCTATGCTAGAAACATTGTCAAACAGTTTGATGATATGGAGGAAAAGGTGTTTGAGTCAGGCTATGTAGAAAAACTAAGGATAGGTGCAACCATTACTGTGGGAGAATGTCTCTTAAGTCAGATTATTAATAGCTTTAAAAATATCAATCCTCAGATGAATACCTACGCATATATAAACAATACAAAGATTATTGAAGATATGCTACTAAAATCTGAGCTGGATGTAGCCATAGTTGAGGGAAGAATAAAGAGTACCTATTTAGTTAGTTCTCCGGTGATAAAGGATTACTTGGTTCTTGCCTGTAGCATGTCTCATCCTTTTGCCAAACGAGAAACTGTAAAACTATCAGAACTAGAAAAAGAAAGCTTTGCCATGCGTGAAGAAGGAAGCGGGACTAGGGAACTTTTTGAAAGATATATGACAGATAATGGTCTGTCCATAAAAACCACTTGGTTGGCAAATAGCACTAAGGCTATAAAAAATGCAGTTATAGAAAATCAAAATCTGGCTGTTATCTCAATACGCTTACTGGAAGGGGAGATACGAGATGGAAAGATTTACGTAATACAAAATACGGAGTCCCATTGGGATAGATATTTTAGTATAGTTTACCATAAAAACAAACTAATAACCCCCCAGATAAAAAGTCTGGTGGAAATAGTTAAAAGCTACAAAGATACGGATATACTAAGGGAGGTAGCTTCAGGTAGGTTGATTAAGTAGTAAGAGTTGTAAGCCACATAAACACCTACCAAAATGCCAATGAAGAATATTGAAAAATCAAAGATTTAGAGCCTTTATTCTAACTTTGGTTTGAAAGACTCTTAAAGCCAGTCTAAAAGCCACAAAGCAGCACAAAGCAGTGGATAGAGTTTCATACTTCTGCTTATTTACCAGGAGCATTATGCAAGATCTTGCGCTGCATAAGATTTTTTATAATAGAAACGATAGCATAGACTAGGCTGATAAACAGGGCTATAGCTGCCCCTGAAGGGATATTTAGAGTATAGGATATCCATAGTCCTACCAGGGTAAAGAATATATTTAGCAAGGTAGAGTATAGCATAAGTTTTTTTAGGTCATGGGTAAAGAGCTTTGCTATGGCAGGGGGTGCTGTCAATAGGGCCATAATTAGGATTATACCTATTACATGTATAATCACTACTATAGTTAAGGCAATGAGGATAAATAGTAGGTATTCTATAAAGGTAGTTTTAATACCAATGACAGTGGAGAACTCCTCATCAAAGAGGTAGCCCTTTAAGGGATGAAAAAGAGCAGCCACTGCGAAAACTACCACTGCATCTAAGAGCATTATGATATAGAGATTATTCCGGGATACGGTAAGTATATCTCCAAAGAGATAGGTGTTCATATCAGGAGGATATCCTGGGGTCAAGGCAATAAAAATAATACCTAGGCTCATTCCTGCAGCCCAAAAGATACCTATGGGTATATCGGTGCTCGTTTGGGTCTTTCTCTTTATTGTGGCAATCCCCATTGCCGCACATACCGTGATGAATAAAGCCCCTATTATAGGTTCTATACCTAGAAAATACCCAAGCCCTATTCCACCAAAGGCGGTGTGGGCTATGCCGCCGCTCATCATGACCAATCTTTTTTCTATAATAATAGAGCCGATTATACCACATGCAATACTAGCTAGTATTGCGCTGATAATTGCGTTCTGTAGAAACTGGTACTCCATAATGGATTTAAACATGGCTGTCACCTCCAATATTGTTATGCTCTTTTAAAACCCTGTGGGGTACTCCATGAGCGATAAGATCCACCGGGCAGCCATAGAGGTGAGTAATAAGCTCTTGGGAAAGCTCCGAGTGGCCGTGGTAGTACAATTTCTTATTCAGACAGGCCAGGCTCCGGACATGAGAGGAGATAGCCCCCATATCATGAGTGACCATAATTATTGTCATGTTTTTATTTAACTCTTTTAAGATAGAGTAGATGTGGGATTTGGATTCTGTATCCAAGCTGGCAGTAGGTTCATCCAGCAAGAGAATCTTTGGCTCTACTGTCAAGGCCCTGGCAATCAAGGTTCTTTGAAGCTGTCCTCCCGATAGCTGCCCAATCTGCCTATCTCGCAGGGGATAGAGCTCCAACTTATTCATTAAAGAATGGACTATTTCCCTATCTTTCTCACTATATCTATGAAATATAGGGGTTTTGCCGGACAATCTTCCCATAAGGATTGTTTCTTCCACATTTATAGGGAAGTCACGATGAAACTTTGTAAACTGGGGCACATAGCCCATAAGGCCTAGGGCTTTTCGAGGTGGTTTCCCAAACACCTGAACGGTTCCTGAATGGGGAGCTACCAATCCTAGGATAGCCTTTAAAAGGGTGCTCTTGCCGCCACCGTTAGGACCTATAATCCCCAAGAAATCTTTTTCTTTTACCCTAAGATTTACATTAGATAAGGCACCTACCTTTTGATAATAGACTGTAAGATCTTTTACTTCAATAGCAATATCAGCATTTTTTTTCATAATTTTTGGTATTTCCTCTCGCAACTTTAGTCATGATCATTAATATAGCTTGGTCTGTATCAATATAGTTCTCTTTTATAGCCTTCTTATCATTGCAAAACCTCTGAAAAGGTATTGGCCATCTTTTCCAGGTTCTCTAGGTAGTTAGCTGCTAGAGGCTCTATCTGTTGGGTTTTGCCTCCAATCTCCTCTGCAAAGGCTTCGGATTGACGGCTATCCATCTCTGCTTGATAGAATATAACCTTTATCTTATTCTCCTTTGCTATATCAATAACCTTCTTAAAGGTTTGTGGTGTGGCTTCCTTTCCCTCTTCTTCAAGGGCAATCATATCAAGACCATAGTCATGGGCAAAATAGGCAAAGGCGGGATGATAAACTATAAAAGTTTTATTCTCCAGATTTGCTAAGGAGTCCCTTATCTTTGAATCGACCTCATCTAATTGCTCCTTGTAATTTAGAGCATTCTTCTTATAAATATCCTTATTTTGAGGATCCAGCTCAGCCAACTCATCAGCTATAACATCCACCATAACCTTTACCCTCTTAGGAGATAGCCATATATGGGGATCCCTTTCACCGGGTGTAATTTCCAAGTCTGGATAAACTTTGGATACATGCTCTGCCAGGTCAACTATCTTTAGATTGGCATTAAAATCCTTGAATCTTGGCAGTATGCTGGCCTGCTCCGGGGGTACCCCTATGGAAAAGTAGATAGAGGCATGGCTAAAGTCCTGAAGCTGTTGGGGCGTAGGAGCATAAGTTTCAGCGCTGCTTCCCGGAGGAATTAAAGTGGTAACCTCTACTAGATCGCCTGCTACCTCCTTAACAAAGGTAGCTTGGGGGACTATGGATACTGCAACCGCCGGCTTATGCCCGGTTCTGGACGTAGATTGGCCACATCCGGAGATTAAAACCAATACTAATGTCAACAGAATAATAATTTTAGCTTTTGTTTTTATAGTTTTTACTTTCATATATTCTCCTTTGATTAAGCTCAATACTAATAGATTTTAATGGATTTTGCTAATTGAATACTATATATATGAGCAAATAATTAGTTAGCTCGACCCTAAATTTTAGCACTTGTGCTATCCCAGTAGTTATGGCTATATGGGTGTAATGGGCTACTGATAAGTGGTGGGTCAGAGGTTCAATAGCCATTATAGACATAGGTTCAACTAGGAGATTGGGTAATTTATACTTTAATTATAATACTATGCTAATTTATGTCAACGCAAAATCCAACTTATACATATGATACCCATAGACTGGAAATATAAATCAAAGTAATGCCATATAAGCAGAAGCTATTGGATGAACTTGCCAGAAATGAACATATATATTATAATAGTTATAAGTAGTAAATATTATGACTGATAAACAATATCGTTGGCAAAGAAGAAAAAGTTCGAGGAGTGAGAGGATGGAAGATTTATATATCGAATGCCATAAAAAGCTAATGGAGTTTAGCTGGAGGGTTATTAGAAAATCCAGATGCAACTTAGCTAGTTTAGGTTTTGCTTGGAATCAGTATTCGGTTATGAAGGCTTTAGAACCAGGCGAGTCTTTGACCGTATCTGAGATTAGTGCCCGAGTGCACAGGAAAAATAGCAATGTTACCCCTATCGTTGACTGGCTGGTATCCAAAGATATAGTGACAAGGATATCCGATACAGCAGATCGCAGAGTGATTCGTCTTAGATTGACGGAAGAGGGTGTAAAAATCCGCCAGCAAGCCATAGAGCACCATGATGATTTTATTAGAGAATTATATCAGGCACTGGCTGAAGATGAGATGCAGGATTTTCTAGATGTAATTGAGGTATTTCTAGATAAGGTACAATAGACTACCCGGGAGGTGACGGATAATGAATGATCAATCAACATTATATAGGAATCTGGTAAAACACAAGTGGCGATATGCAAAGGGACTATTATTCTTAATTATCATAAATCTACTTCAGATTTTAGTCCCCAAGATTACGGGAACTGTGGTGGATGGACTGGAAAGCCTAAGTCTGGATAATGGAGATCTTCTATACTATGCTGCCCTACTAATTCTAATTTCACTTATGATTTTCGCATCCCATTTCTTATCAAGAGTACAGGTAATGGGGGCTAGTAATCTATTTGATTATGAAGTAAGAAACGAGATGTTTGATCATATGCTAAACCTTTCCATGAGATTCTTTCATAAGAGCCGGATAGGGGATCTTATGGCACTAGCCACTAATGATTTGGGCTCCCTTAGGATGGTTTTATCTAGAGGATTCAATTTGTTAACTAACACAGTAATTTTACTTATAGGCAGTATCGTAGTTATGGCCGGCTTTATGGATGTAAAACTCACCCTTTACGCATTTCTACCTTTTCCCTTTTTAGTATGGATAATGATAAAGTTCGGGCCTATGATCAACAAAAGATTCCGAAGGGTACAGGAATCCTTTAGTGATCTAACCAGAAAGAGTCAAGAAAACATATCAGGCATACGGGTGATAAAGGCCTTTGTTCAGGAAGAATATGAGAAGGACAACTTCGCTGAACTCAATCAAGAGAATTTCGATATTAATATGGCATTGGTTAGGGTCCAGGCAATATTCTATCCTTTAATTGGCCTTATATCCTCCCTGTCCTTTCTCATTGCCTTTATATATGGGGGGAATCTCATTTTAGATGGTTCCATTAGTTTGGGAGACTTTATTGCTTTTAATGGTTACCTAGGGATAATCATTAGACCCATTATATCTATCGGGATGATAATCAATTTTGTACAGCGTGCAAAGGCTTCAGCAGATAGGATTCATGTCCTCTTTCAACAACAACCTGAAATAATCGATGTAGGCATATCTAATTCCCAGGACAAGACAGATCAGTGGGATAAGGGCATAGAAGGAAGGATTGAGTTCAATAATCTTACCTTTTCCTATGGAAAAAATGATCCCCCTGCCCTAAAAAATATAGATCTAACCATAGAACCGGGAAAGACCCTAGGCATAATAGGAAAAGTAGGCAGCGGCAAGTCAACTATAGCTAACCTTATACTAAGGCTATATAATCCACTAGAAGAAGATCAGCTATTGATCGATGGGGTGGATATTACTAAGGTTCCTCTTCGGCTATTAAGGGAGAGTATAGGATATGTACCTCAGGACAATTTTCTTTTCTCTTCGACTATTAAGAGTAATATAGGCTTTACTCCAAGGGAACCAGCAATGGATGATATACGTAGGGCTGCTGATATTAGTCAAATAGATGAGGCTATAATGGAGCTGCCTGACAAATATAATACCATGTTAGGAGAGAGAGGGGTCAACCTATCGGGAGGACAGAAACAGCGGATGTCTATTGCTAGGGCACTAGTCAAGGATCCCTCTATACTAATACTAGACGATTGCTTGTCTGCTGTTGACACCAATACTGAGCGCAAGATACTGGATCAATTAAAGCCCTATATAGAAAACAGGACCTGTATAATCATAGCCCATAGGATATCCAGCTTACAGGATGCAGACGAGATCATTGTACTAGATGAGGGAAGAATAATAGAGAGAGGCTCCCATGAGGATTTATTAGCTAACCATGGATACTATAATATGATATATCAGCGGCAACTCTTAGAAGAGGAAATAGATATAGCATAGATATGAAAATTGGCTCAACTAGAACAATGCATTATATAAATTAGCATTATAAGGAGTTGATGGACGGTGGAGAAAGATAGAAAAACTCTAAGGCAAGTATATGATAGAAGAATCTTAAAAAGGATGCTATTGTTTGCAAAACCCTATTGGTATTTATTTGCTCTGGCTCTTATTTTGATTTTTGCAGTGACAGGGGCTTCTCTGGCCAGGCCTTACTTAACCAAGATAGGTATCGATAAATATATAGCGGGCAACTTAAAAGGAACATTGTCATCGCAGGAAGCCAGTAGAGGGATATGGTACTTAGGAGCATTTTTTTTAGGACTTATAATAGTGGAGTTTGCATTTGGATACCTACAGCGATATATTTTAGAGCTAACTGGTAAAAAGGTAATAATGGATATAAGACAAAAGGTTTTTGAACATATCCAGCATCTGCCCTTATCATATTTTGATAAGCAAGCTGCCGGCCGAGTAGTAACCAGGATTACCAATGATCCGGAGACCATAAATGAAATGTTCTCCAGCGTTTTAGTAGGATTTATCAAGAGTATAGTAGAAATGATAGCTATCATTGTGGTTATGTTTAAACTTAGCTACCGACTTACTCTGGTAAGCTTTACAGTACTACCCCTTATAATACTAGCGGCTGTTCTCTTCAGGAAAAAAGCTCGTGAAATGTGGGAGAGGATACGGGCAAAACTATCTCAAATCAATGCTTTTCTAGCGGAACATATAGCAGGTATGAAAATCATTCAAATTTTCAATATGCAGGGCAAGAAGTATGAAGAGTTTGACCATATCAACAGTGAATTTTATGATGCTCATAGAAGGAGAGTAATTATATTTGGTATCTTTAGACCTTTTATGGACGTTGTCCAGTCCTTGGCTATGGCACTGCTTCTATGGTATGGGGGTAGAAATATATTATCTGGTTTTTTGGAGTTTGGCACCCTTTATATGTTTGTAGATTATATAGGACGATTTTACCATCCTATAATGGAATTGACTGAGCAGTTTAATGCCCTCCAGAGTTCCTTAGTTTCTGCCGAGCGGGTGTTCAACTTGCTTGATGAAGAGCAGGAACCAAACATAGAAGGCAAGCTCCAGAAATTTGATGAAATTGACGGGGAGATAGAGTTTAAAAATGTATGGTTTGCATATATTGATGAAAACTGGGTGCTAAAAGACATATCCTTTAAAATCAAGCCAGGGGAGTCGGCTGCCTTTGTGGGAGCTACAGGGGCTGGCAAGACTAGCATAATCAACCTTTTGTGTGGATTCTATGAACCCCAGAGAGGTCAAATTCTTGTAGATGGGATTGATATCCGGGATATTGGCAAGGAAAAACTTAGAAAGAATATTGGCCTAGTACTTCAGGATGTATCCCTCTTTTCTGGTGAACTGGCTACCAATATACGCCTTTTCGAACCCGGCATCTCCATGAAGGAAGTAAAAGAAGCTGCAAAGCATGTTAATGCCCATGACTTTATTAAAAAGCTTTACGGTGGATATGCTCATGAAGTCAGCGAAGGGGGATCCACCCTATCGGTGGGACAGCGCCAGCTTATTTCTTTTGCCCGGGCCTTAATACGGGATCCCAAAATATTGGTTATGGATGAAGCTACTTCCCATGTTGACACCGAAACCGAGACCCTGATTCAAGATGCCCTCATTAATCTAATGAAAGGTAGAACTACCATTGCTATAGCCCATCGTCTGTCCACTATACAGAATGTGGACAAGATCATAGTTATTCATAGAGGTAGGATAAGAGAAATGGGGGATCATCAAAAGTTGCTTAATAATAGGGGACTATATTATAATCTATACAGACTCCAGTACGATCAGGAGTACAAGGTGGTCTAGTATAATTAAAGGCTCTTAGGGGGAAAAGAAATGGTTAAGCTACGCTTTATCCATACAGCGGATATCCATCTGGGTAGCTTTTTGCATGTAGCGGGGGAATCTCTGCCTCCTACATTAGAGAAGATGGTTGAAACAGGTACTTTTGAAGGTTTTAGAAGGGTATGCCATGCTGCAATTGCTAATAAGGTAGACTTTTTAGTCATATCAGGAGATTTATATGATGGTGAATCTCGATCGGTTAAGGCCTTAAGCTTTTTTGCACAGCAGTGTAGGCTGCTAGAAGAAGCCAATATCGATGTATTTATTATTGCAGGCAACCACGATCCCTTAAGGGAGAAGCAGGAGCTATTTCAAATGCCTGACAATGTAAAGGTTTTTCCTGGAGACAGGCCCGAAAGTCATCTAGTCTTGGATGATAAAGAAAGGCCTATAGCTAGGCTAATAGGACAATCCTATGGAAACAGGTGGGAGCGCAAGAAGATACATTTAGATTATAGGGTACCGGATACCCATATATGGAACATTGCTCTTCTCCATACTCAATTGGAATCTGCAAGATCCAACTATGTCCCAGCTTCAATTGGAGAGCTGAAGGAAAAGTCGGATATTCATTATTGGGCTTTAGGCCATATTCATCAACCCAGGACACTAAGCGATACCCATCCTATTATAGTCTACCCGGGAATTCCCCAGGGTAGGGATTTTGGTGAGGAGGGTAGGGGAGGATGCATGTTAGTGGAGCTGGACTACATTGAAGAAAGCCGTATTTCCTTCATCCCTACTGCTTCAGTAGTTTATAAAAGGGTGGAAGTCTTTATAGACCAGGACACCAAGGATACTCCTCAAGACATACAAGACTTGGAGGATTTGATTTATAAGCATGGTCAAAATCTCCTTGATGAGGAATTAGAAGGTCAGGGCTATCCCCTTGAAGGCTATGTGGTTCAGTGGATTTTAAGAGGCCGGGGTGCTATCCATAACCTTATAAAAGAAGAGGAACAAGAATCCTTGGAGCTACTAACCAATAGACTTCGGATGCGGTTTGAATCGGGAACTCCTTTCCTATGGACTGACTCTGTTAGCCTCAGGACTCAGCCACCTATAGATTATGATAGTTTGATGAAAAACAGTCCTATACTAAAGGAGCTAGATAGGCTTATCCTAATGTCCATGGAAGATGAGAATGTGAAGGCAAAGCTTATCAAGGAACTAGGGGATATATGGAGTCGGGATGGAGACCATGAAAAGAGTGATGATTTGCGGTTTCATATGGATGACCTATCTCTAGAGGAATTGCTCTACAGGGCTAAGGAACTGATTATTGAAAGATTGGCTGAGAGAGGTGAGAGACCGTGAGGATCCAAAGACTCTATATAGGAGATTTTGGGATTTTAAGAAATCAAACTCTAGAGCAAATCCATCCTGGCATAGTGGTCATTGGTGGACCAAATAGGGCGGGAAAGTCCACCTTTATGCAGGTACTTAGGTACCTGGGCTATGGCTTTCCTCAAGGAGGGGCTTTACCACCTGCCAACAGTAAATATGAAGCGGAAGCCGATATTAAACTAAAGGAAGGGCATATATACAATCTAAGGCTCAGTGGTTATGGTCAGCCGATGCTTAGAAGGATATCCGGAGCGGGAGAAGAGATTACAAGTGCTGAAGAGATATATGGATTGGATGCTTTTACCTATAGACAACTCTTTACTATATCCCTGGATGAGCTTAGCAAAAATCATAATATCTCCAATCATGATCAGCAAAAGCTGCAGTCCATATTGCTGGGAGCAGGCTTTAGTGATGTGCTTCTGGCACCCCAATTGGAAGAAGAGTTTTATAAGGAAGCGGATAAGATTGGGGGGAAAAGAGGAAATCCCAGAGTAAAACAGTTTAAGCCCTATTCCCGGACTATAGAGCAGGGGGTTGAGCTTAAGGAAAAAGGGCTGGCTCAGATTGAAGAATACAAAAGTCTTAAGCAAGAATTGGACGAAAAGATTCGTCTCATAGAGGGATTACAAATCCAGATAGATATACAGGAAAAAGAGCTTATACAATTAGATGTTATAAAAAGCAATTATGAAATATTCAGTGAAATAGAGGAATTAGAAATAGAGCTAGGCCATGCAAAAGAGTTTGAGTGGCAGCAGGAGCTCTCTGAATATGAGCTCCGGGAGGTAGAGGAGCTATGGAAGAAGTATTATCAACTGGACGGAGAATATAGGGATAGCCTAGACGACTTTAGTATTGCCTTGGGAATACCATGGGAAGAGGCAGCTTCTTTTGGTGAAAACCTTTTGAAAAAGAGGGAAAAGGTTGCTAAATATATGTCTGGTATATCTGGTATGCAGGAAAGAATTAGGCAGTACCATTTCCAGGAGCAGAATTGTCAGGCTAAAGAGCAGGAGCTGTTAACTAGAATAAGGAATACAAATTCTTCATGGGAAGATGAGGATTTAGACAAGATACTAGCTATCCCCACAGACCATATAAACCAGAACAGACTAGCTGAGAGGGTAGAGGAATACAAAAAACTGGAGTTAGAATGTAAAGACAATGAGAAAAACCTTGATAGGTTGAAGGATGAAGGACAGACATTAACAAAAAGACTGAAAAAGCTTAAAGGCATGGAACCGGTAGCGGGTATAAAAAAGTATTTCTACGGCTCTCTTGTCTTTACTATAGCAGGATTGATTTTGTCTTTTGTCAGCCAGAGTTTGGGGCTTTTGCTGGGTGTGGCAGGCATTGTAGGAACTGCAATGATACTAATATTTAGGATATCTAGCTCCAAGGATATAAAAAGTGCTAGGGATGATCTGAAGAATTCGATTGATGATTTAGATAGTCGCATCCAACTTGAGCAGGGCAAGCTGGATGATTTGAAGAAGCAAATGGGGGTCATAAAGGACAGGTTGGATAGGGACATAGATCTATTGGGCCTAGCCCAGCAAGTATCAGGACAAATGTCCTACAACCTCTTACCAGGCTATCTAGAAAGGCTTAGGGATATACAAAATAGAATACTAGAGATAGAAGGGCTAAAATCTCAACTCAGGAGCTCAGAAGCTTTTATTGATAAGCAGTTTGGGGAATACCAAGAGCTTATCAGTGGATTATGGAAAAAAGAGATTCATCCAAAGAACTGGGATGATATTATAGCTGAGCTGGATATGTGGAATGCTAATATAGATAGAGCCCAGAATATGAAAATAAAAGAGCAGGAGTTAAAATCCATAAGGATAAGGCTCATTGATCTTATAAGTAAGTACGAATCCATAATAGGAGATATAGAATCAAAAGATTTTGGTGAAATTGTTGATATATTCTTGCAAAAAGGGCAGGGAGCTATGGACTACAAGGAAAAAGCCAAGAGTCTTGAGGAGAAGAAGCAGAGAATACTATACTCACTGCGGCCGGATAGGATAAGTAAAGCCTTTATAGGTAGCCAGTCAGAAGATGACAGAGCTGAGCCTACTTTAATAGCTGCTTTTAAGGGAAAGTACTACCAGTATATCTCCAAAGAAGATATAGGACAAAGCTATAAGCTAGCAGCTAGGGACTTAGATGAAAAGAATCAGAAGCTAGAAGACCTTAAAGAAGACAGGAGAAAAATCCAGCAAAAACTTGATGACTTATCCACTACGGACATTTTAGTCAGAGGTCAAAGGCAGATTGATAATGGTAGGGCCGGACTTAGGTTCCTTGCTGAAGAGTATGCAGTTAATATGATGGCTTCTTCACTTTTGAAAGAGGTAGGATATAATCTTCTAGAAGGGATGCGGGATACAATAATGAGCGGGGCAGGTAGGATCTTTAGCCAACTGACAGATGGTGAATATGAAGGAATTCTGCCTTCCGAATCCCTGCTACAATCTGAATTTCAGGCTGTTTTGAGTGATAATGCTAATGCTCAAACTGTAGAAATGCTAAGTAGAGGAACTAGGGAACAGCTCTATCTATCCGTCAGGCTGAGTCGTATAAAGGACATAAAACCCAGTCTGCCCATTATTATAGACGATTCCTTCGCAAATTTTGATAGTATGCATTTAAGCAAGTCAATAAAAATATTAACCCAGCTATCAAAGACCCATCAGATATTTGTCCTAACCTGTCATGGAAAACTAGTAGAGGAGATTGCTCAGTCAGGGTGCAATGCACAGTACTGGAAATTAGATAGAGGAAGGTTTATTCCCCATGAATGGGATAGACTTATAGATTATCTTAATCAGAAGAATCTTAGCTAAAGGCCAAGAAGGCTGTGGTTAATTACTCCAGAGTAATAAATAGACCATGATGCATACTATAGTTAAAGAATCTAATGAATGCTTGATTATTATAGATTATATCAGCTAAATAAGCCTAGAAAATCATCAAAAGATAGGAGCAGATTGATACTTATGGCTAGGGGAATAAATCATATTAACATATGTGCTAACTAGTTGACATTAGAACAAATAGCTGATAAAATTTATATAATTAGGTGAACTAACCCATCTATTACCTAGTTGCAATCTTATGAGGTAATAATGAAAAATACTATTTCACAAGGGGGAATTAGGAATATGAAGAAGGCAAAAATGATATTGGACAAGGACTTCAAAGTAGGCCAAGTAGATGACCGTATCTATGGTTCCTTTATTGAGCATTTAGGACGAGCTGTTTATGGTGGAATCTATGAGCCAGGCCATCCTGAAGCTGATGAGAATGGTTTCCGCGAGGACGTTCTCTCTCTTATTAAGGAATTAAAGATGCCTATCGTTCGTTATCCTGGTGGAAATTTCGTTTCAGGTTATAATTGGGAAGATGGCGTAGGACCAAAGGATCAGCGACCAAGGCGATTGGAGCTTGCATGGAGGACTATTGAAACCAATGAATTTGGTACCAATGAATTTGTTGATTGGGCAAAGAAGGCTGATACAGAAGTTATGATGGCTATCAACCTAGGAACACGCGGTGTTGATGCTGCTCGAAACTTTATCGAGTACTGCAATCATCCGGGAGGAACCTACTGGAGTGATCTAAGAAGATCTCACGGATATGAAGAACCCCATAACATCAAAACTTGGTGTTTAGGTAATGAAATGGACGGTCCATGGCAGATCGGACATAAGACAGCCGACGAATATGGTCGAATAGCCTGTGAAGCTGCCAAAGTTATGAAGTGGGTAGATCCTACTATTGAGTTGGTTGCTTGTGGAAGTTCCTACATAGGCATGCCTACCTTTGCGGAATGGGAGGCTACAGTGCTAGATCATACTTATGATCATGTGGACTATATTTCTCTGCACCAGTACTATGGCAACCGTGATGATGATACCCCTAACTACCTTGCAAGAACTATGGACATGGACCTTTTTATCAAGTCCGTAATATCCATATGTGACTATATAAAGGCGAAAAGAAGAAGCAAGAAGACCATAAACCTCTCCTTTGATGAGTGGAATGTATGGTTCCATTCCAATGAGTCAGATAAGAAGATAGAGCCCTGGTCTATTGCCCCACCACAGTTAGAGGACGTTTACACCTTTGAAGATGCTCTACTGGTAGGCTCTATGCTAATTACCCTACTGAAGCATTCTGATAGGGTAAAGATGGCTTGCATGGCTCAGCTGGTTAATGTTATAGCACCAATTATGACAGAAAATGGCGGCCCTGCATGGCGCCAAACCATCTTCTATCCATATATGCATGCATCCGTATATGGCAGAGGAGTTGCACTAAATCCCGTTGTTTCTTCACCGGTATACGAAACTAAGGAGTACACTGATGTACCTTGCTTGGATTCTACAGCGGTGTGGAATGAGGAGAAGGAAGAGTTGACCATATTTGCACTGAATAGGGATATGGAAGATTCCTTGGTTCTAGAGTGCGACCTACGTAATTTCGAAGGATATGAGCTTGTAGAGCATATCACTCTGGAGCATGATGATGTAAAGGCTAGGAATACCCGTGATAATCCTAACAACGTGGTGCCAGCCAACAGGCAAGATACAGAGATTGTAGACGGATATTTGACTACAAAGCTTAACAACCTTTCCTGGAACGTTATCAGACTGGCTAAAAGGAAATAATTAAAGGCTAGGGTAGTACTTAGTATAAGCATGGCATCAATCATCAAATTATGATTGGTGCCATTTTATATTGAGATACTTTATTAATAGCTGAGCTTACCTAGAGGGATAATATGGATATAATAGCCATAAACTCATGGATTATTAGAAATTAATGTTATGGGCTATCCATAAGAAAAGTAGGGTATAGAGATTATTGTACTCGTAAAAGAGGCAAATTGATGATAAAGTATAGGTAGTATCTAGAGAGGAGTATTTAAAGTGACTGTAAATGAAAAACTACAGGTATTAAGAGAAAAAATGCGGGAAGATAAAATCCACGCTTATATCATACCCAGTACTGATCCACATTTAAATGAGTATGTTCCCGCCCATTATAAAGCTAGGGAATGGATATCGGGCTTTACCGGATCTGCAGGAACTGTTGTAGTTACCCTTGATAAAGCCATCCTCTGGACCGATGGACGTTATTACATACAAGCTGACAGGCAGATTGAGGGCAGCGAGTTTGAACTCTATAAGATGGAGAAGGGTGTTCCCAACTATATGGAATTCATAAAGCAAAACCTATCAAAGGGACAGACGGTGGGCTTTGACGGAAAAGTGCTACCCTGCGCTGATGTACTGAAGATGAAAAAGAGCTTTGATGACAAGGGGATTCTTATCAAAAGTGATGTAGATTTGATAAGTAAGATTTGGACTAAAGATAGACCCCCCATCCCCGCTGGCCAGGTATTTATCCATGATCTGACCTTTGCCGGTCTATCTATCAAGGAAAAGCTAGAGAAGATAGTAGGGCAAATGGAGAAGAAGAAGGTGGACCACTATATTGTATCAGCCTTGGATTCCATTGCTTGGTTTCTGAACCTGCGGGGGGATGATGTATCTCATATCCCAGTTATTATCTCCTACCTTCTAATATCAAAGAAATCAGTAACCTGGTTTGTTGATCAAGACAAGCTGCCAAGTGATGTAATTAGCTATTTAGAGGAAAATAGTATCCAGCTTAGGGATTGTGAAGATGTTTTTCAGGTACTTTCAGATCTTGGTCATGGAAGCAGTATACTAGTGGATAAGAAGAACAATAGTTATGCCATATATTCCGCCATTAAAAACAGTCGGATAGTAAACAAGGACGATATTATTGTTAAGCTGAAAGCCGTCAAGAATTCTGTAGAGATAGAGAATATTAAGAAGACCTACATAAGAGACGGCGTTGCCATGGTTAAATTCCTCCACTGGCTGGATACAAAGATTAGGGTAAAGGAGATCACTGAACTGGATATAGCTGAAAAGCTAGGGGAGCTTAGAAAGCAGCAGAAGTATTATCTAGATACATCCTTTGATACTATAGCGGGATATAATGCAAATGCTGCAATGATGCATTATTCGGCCACACCTGAGAATCATGCTGTTCTAAAGCCTGAGGGTTTCCTGCTGGTGGATAGTGGAGGCCAGTATATAAGCGGAACCACAGATATTACCAGAACCATAGTGCTGGGAGAGTTAAGTCAGGAACAAAAGAGAGACTTTACCTTAGTCCTTAAGGCCAATATAGCTTTGGCTACAGCGGTATTTCTTGAAGGAACCAGCGGCAAGAATTTAGATATCTTGGCAAGACAGCCTTTATGGAAACATCATATAAATTATAGATCTGGTACGGGACACGGTATTGGCTTTTGCCTAAGTGTACATGAAGGTCCCCATAGTTTTAGCTCCTATGTGCCCTTGGAGCCGGGCATGTTGATAACCATAGAACCGGGTGTATATAAGGAGGATAAATACGGCATTCGAACTGAAAATACTGTAGTGGTAGTCAAGGATAGACTGGATGAGGACGCAGGCCAGTTCTATAGCTTTGAAATGCTAAGCTATTGTCCTATAGATATAAGGGCCATTGATCTATCCCTTTTAGATCAGGCCGAGATTGACTGGGTAAACAGCTA
>JAAYTG010000085.1 GCA_012518075.1 Clostridiales bacterium
ACTCTTGCAAATAGAGGAGCAAATGAAATTTGGGATCATGGAAGACAAGGTTATATATTAATTCTTCGTATTTTGCAAACACCGTCACTTAGAGGATAAGTCCTCCGGATTGGCGGTGTTTTAAATTTACATTAAGTTACTTAATGGTTATTGATATATGCCATAAATAGTATATAATATAACTAGATGGCATATGCCAGAAGCAGCATGGAGGTGAATTACATGCCAAGAAGAGATGGAACTGGACCAATGGGTGCAGGGTCAATGACTGGAAAAGGTTTAGGAGTCTGCATAGGTGCTAATGCAGAAAGGGATATTGCTGGCGAGGGAATGGGTTTAGATTTCGGAAAGCTATGCAGACGTGGCATTGGGAGAGGTTTCGGCAGAGGGTTTGTAATGAATGACATCTCCACCAAAACGCAAAAAGACATACTTGATAAACAGAAAACCATCCTAGAAGAAAGACTCAAATTCACTGAAAAACAATTAGAGAATCTATAAGAAAAATCAGAGTAACCGGAGGATGCTCTGGTTATTTCTAATTAGAATGGGAGTGATAGCTTATGGCAAGGCCGATGAAGTGGAGAAAAGTCTGTTGTTTACCTGAAAGCAATAAATTTGGACCTCTTGATTCACCCGCAGATCGAAAGAACCGAGTAACCATGACTGTTGACGAATATGAAACTATAAGGCTTATAGACCTAGAGGGTTTTAAACAAGCAGAATGCGCTAAGCAGATGAATGTTGCCCGAAGCACTGTACAAGGCATTTACATGGAAGCCAGAAAAAAACTGGCTGATTCATTAGTTAACGGAAAAGTGCTGTTAATCGAGGGTGGTGAATACCGGCTTTGTGAAGGTTTGGGGGCTGACTGTGGCCGCGGATGCCATAGACATAGACGTGGTCGAGGCACTATATATAATGGAACTCCGAGTCGCTTATGATATGTCCAGAAAACAAAAGTTTATGTGTGTTGGCTGTGCTCGATGTATAGCTAGTTGTCCTGTAGGTGCTATTAGGAATGCTGGGGGGGAAGTCCTTCCTTCAAATCCACAGTCATATTAAATATCTTGTCCTAATATATATTAATTAACTTCTAAGGATAGATACTATAATGATCCTATCCTATGTTAACTTTATTTTTGAAGGCAAGAGTTATATGTATGTTGGAGGGATGTCGATGCGTAGTGCTTTAAAGAAAGCACCGGTTATATCAACGGGCTATAATGGTTTGACGGAAAAGGAGGCAGGTAGGAGATTAATTGAGCAAGGGCATAATGAACTTAGAGAAAGCAAAAGACCATCAGCTATCTCAATATTTATCTCTCAATTCAAAGATTTTATGGTAATGGTCCTGCTAGGAGCAACTTTAATCTCCTTTGTCCTTGGCGAAACTGTGGATGCAATAGCAATAATTATTATCGTAATTATGAATGCTGTTCTAGGATTTATACAGGAGTATCGTACAGAGAAATCATTAGAGGCTTTGAAAGAATTATCTGCCCCTAACGCTATTGTGATTAGGGATGGTTTGGAAAAAGAAGTTCAGGCACGGGATATAGTGCCTGGCGATCTTATTATTTTAGAGGCAGGCAATATAGTACCTGCAGATTGCATATTGATAGAAGGCATGGGGATTCATGTTAATGAATCTATCTTAACCGGTGAATCAGTTGCTGTAGAAAAGCTGACCTCTCGAGGTCTTGAGAAGGATAATAAAATTTTTATGGGAACGACCTTGACCGCTGGTAGGGGCAAAGCCATGGTAACAGCAACAGGAATGAGCACTGAAATGGGAAGTATAGCACATATGATACTGAATGTAGATGAAGAAGTCACTCCTCTTGAGAAGCGGTTAAATAAGATAGGTAAGCAGTTAGTATATATTTGTCTAGCTATATGTGGAGTAATATTTTTTGTAGGGATATATCGAGGAGAATCGGTTCATACTATGTTACTATCGGCTACAAGTCTTGCTGTAGCGGCCATACCTGAAGGGCTACCAGCTATAGTAACTGTAGCATTGGCCCTAGGAGTCCAGAGGATGTTGAATCATAATGCTTTGATACGAAAACTTCCTGCTGTTGAAACTCTGGGGTGTACTAACATAATATGTTCTGATAAAACTGGAACATTGACACAGAATAAAATGACCGTAAAGAAAATTTATGTAAATCATAGTATTATAGATCCGGCTGATAAGGATTATAGTGATCGAGTAAAGAAGAGCTCGACATTAAAGCAATTATTGACAGTAGGAGTTTTCTGTAACAATGCAAAGTACAAGGATGGGGAAATAATCGGTGATCCTACAGAGGCTGCCATATTATCAGTGTCTATAAAAGGCGGCATAAGCAAGGAAAAACTTAGTGGTTACAGACGTATAGGGGAAATCCCATTTAATTCTGATAGAAAGCGGATGAGTGTGATATGTAAAGATTATATGGGTAATACTTTTATCTTTGTAAAAGGTGCTCCTGATATAGTATTAGGTCTATGCAGTAAAGAACAAAATGATAAGAGACTATCGATCATGAATTATAGTCAGAAAAGAAAAATCATGGCTATAAACGAAGAAATGGCTGGTCAAGCTCTAAGGGTTATAGGCTTTGCCTATAAGAAATTGGATTATGTGCCCAGTAATCTGTCCAACTCAGATATAGAAAATAATCTAATTTTTTTAGGCCTGGAAGGTATGATGGACCCACCTAGACCCGAGACTATAGAATCTATAAAGAGTTGTTATAAGGCAGGTATAAGGCCGGTAATGATTACTGGAGATCATAAGTTGACGGCGGTAGCTGTAGCTAAGGAAATAGGTATGAAACTAGGTCAAGATGATGTTATGACCGGAAAAGAGGTCGAAACTATAAATGATAGGGAGTTAGAAAAAAAAGTAGGGTCCGTATCGGTTTTTGCTAGGGTGTCACCTAGACATAAGTACCGGATAATAGAAGCTTTCAAGAAAAATCCTAAGAATATTGTGGCCATGACTGGAGATGGTGTAAATGATGCACCAGCCCTAAAGGAAGCTAACATAGGTATAGCTATGGGAAGGAGTGGAACCGATGTAGCAAAAGAGGCTTCATCTATGGTATTGCTAGATGATAATTTTGCAACTATTGTAGAGGCTATTAGAGAAGGAAGAATAATTTACGACAATATTAGAAAGTTTTTGCGGTATCTATTAGCATGTAATCTAGGGGAAATAGTAGCTATGGTAGTAGCGGCTTTTTATGGCATGCCTACCCCTCTTATTCCAATACAGATATTATGGATTAATCTTGTAACTGATGGATTGCCCGCTTTGGCTTTGAGTGCAGATCCGGCTGATGGTAATATAATGAGCAGGCCTCCTCGGGGAAGTAATGAGAGCATTTTTTCCAGAGGCTTGGGGACTAGAATTCTTATGTCTGGATTCTTGATAGGAGGTAGTGCTATTATTGCCTTTATATTAATACTGAATCTTAGCAAGGGGGACATAGGGAAGGCTAGAACTGTTGCCTTTGCTACTTTAATAATATCTGAACTGATTTATGCATTTGAAAGTAGATCAGAATTTGGGGATGTATGGGAATCAGGCCTATTTGCAAATACATACTTAGTCTTAGCAATACTTTCATCATTTATTTTTTTAATCCTTGCAATATATAATCCGTTCTTATCCTCAGTATTGAAAACTCAGGTATTAGGTATTAGTGAGTGGATGATTGTCCTAGGGTTTTCGCTCTTAGAACTATTTATAACCAGTTTTTTATATTAGACTTTGACATAATCAAATAAAATAAATGTATATTGTTCGGTCAGAAAAGTAATATATTGGGGAAGTGACTAAAGATCCTCTAATTTTAGGGGATCTTTTTACCACAATAAGGGCAGAAACTGTAGTCAGGCTGGATATTGACTTTACAGTTTGAGCAAGTTATAACCGAGTTAGAATCATTTAATGGATTTAAATAATCATTTAATATTTCAGGATTCTCTCCCTTGTCAAACTGTTTACCAATATCTGAATCCAGCTCATAAATCCGCTTACAACAGGAGGTTTTGACGAAATACCGGGTATCCCACTTAAAAAAAGGTATAAAAAACATATGGAAATATGAATATCTTTTGGAAACCTCAAATCGAGTAAAACCACCGCAGTAAGGACATATAGTATTATTGCATGTTTCCATGAACTTGTCTGATTGGTTAATCCCGAATATGCCAATGAGAAACATCAATCCTACTCCTTTCTCTGAAAACTATGATCTATTATATATAAAAACTTCTTGGGATTGACTAACATTATAATACCAGACCATAGTAAAGATTACAAGATATGGATAAGGATGCCTATTTTTGAAAAAGGAGGTTGGCCCATAACTTCTTATATTTCGCTACTTTTTACCGGTTTTATTATCATATCCTCAGCAGAGAGTTATAATAAATACTGTAATATATTTAAATAGTTGACTTACCTCCAAATGACTATATAATTAAACTAGCAAGATGAGCAGTTAGAGATTAAAATAGCCTAAAACATATAATTGCTATCATGACAAAAGGATGATACATAGATGAACTTTTAGTTGCTTTGGACATCAATTATATTGATTATTAGCACTATATCATTTTAGACCATAATCTGGAGTTTTGTAATGGGCGAATCGCTACGGATTACATTATGAAATATAATTCTGGTAATCATACAATTTATAATCAATGGTTAAATTAGAAATATGGTAAGTTGGAATTCCCTAGCTCTTGTATCTTTTAACAGAAAGATTATATAATACATCTTGAAGACAGCAAAAATTATATAGTTTACAAAAGGAGGAAGATGG
>JAAYTG010000086.1 GCA_012518075.1 Clostridiales bacterium
CAGGGGTATTTTTTTAGTGGAAGCAGCCATGATCGGGTTGCTAGGCGGCTTGGCAGGAGTGCTGCTTTCTCATATATTTGCATACACTATAAGCATCGGCACCGAGGAGACTGTCTTTTTGGGAATGTATTTTAGTGCAGGCATGAAGATGATTCTTCCATTATGGTTGGATATGGCTGCCATTGGTGTCGCCATTACAGTTGGGGTAATAGCCGGCATTTTCCCAGCCAATAAAGCTACAAAGATGAGTCCTTTGGAGGCTATAAGGGGATAGCTATTATCTTAAAGGAGATTTTGTTGCTTCAACAGGTAACGTTGTGAAAATGCTAGGCAGATATACTCCCTAATTGCGCAACAGTATATGTTATCTTTGTTATAAACGGTAGATAATATTGCTTATTAACTTAATCAGCAAAACAGACATAAGTTTATGAGCAAATAGGACTCTATAGACTAATTATTACCAAGTCTGTAGAGTCCTTCTCATATACTGTGTGATCATGCATATGAGATAGATAGAGGAATCTTGGAGAAAATAAGATAAAGATCATCATGATTCTTATACGATTACAAATATGATATACTCAAATAGTGTTGCTATTCTTTCTAGAGGTGGGTGAAAAAATGTATAACATATTAATTGTTGAAGATGATATAAATATTTCGAAATTTATTGATGTTACCCTTAAAATGGCAGGTTATGCCACTGAAAAGTGCTTTGATGGCAAAACTGCATTTCAAAGGATTATGGAGAACGACTATGATATTGTACTTCTAGATATTATGTTGCCCCAAATGGACGGTTTTGAAATCATGGAGAAGATAGAGCTAAAGGAAACCGCAGTTATCTTTCTAACTGCAAAGGGGAATGTTGTAGACAGGGTTAAAGGGCTAAGACTAGGTGCTGATGATTATATTGTAAAGCCTTTTGAATCAATAGAGCTTATCGCTAGGGTTGAAGCGGTATTAAGGCGTTTGGGTAAGGATAGGAGAGTATTTCAATATCAAGATATTGAAATCAATATATCCGAACATCAGGTGCGAAAAGCTGGTAAAACAGTAGATCTTACTCCAAAGGAATTTGAGTTGTTAGTGCTTTTTATAAAAAATGTTGATATTGCGCTATCAAGGGAAAAACTATTGTCAATAATTTGGGGTTTCTCATATGAGGTTGAAACGCGGACTGTGGATTATCATGTGCAGCAGTTACGGAAGAAGTTGGAGTTAAAGAATAAACTTAAAACTATTACAAAAATAGGCTATAGACTGGAGAGTTAATATGAAGTTTGGACAAAAGATATTCATATATGCTTTAGTATTTAATATAGTAGCCTTAAATGTTGTAGCTTATTTGATAATTTCTAACAACCATGGGATAAACGTAGAGAGGGAAAGTTCAAGAAGAATAGATGAACACAATATGTTGATGAATCTAATCTATTCAGAGATTGTTGTAGATAAAATTAACAATCAGGCTGTAGTTCTTGGTGAAAGGAATATAATCAATGCAATGACTATTATCTCCAATGACTATATTATTAATAATTTTAATGAGAGACCCGATGTTTCTTTGGGACTATATAGTGGTGACAGATTAATATACGGTACATTAAAATATGATGTTAAGGAATCTATGGGAATAATAGGGGTGCAAGGGGATGGACTTTCCATAATAACAGAAGATATTGATGGAAAAGCTGTGCTAGCTGTAGCCTCCAATATTAGACTGAATGCTATCCCATACACTATGATATCTACCTATGATATTAACCCGATTTTTGAGATTCGAAATCAGCAGATAGATTTCTTTAAGAAAATAAACTTGATAATATCTTGTTCTATGGCAATCATATTATGGCTATTAATATATGTATTAATGCTCCGAATGAAAAGAATGACGAAGGCTGTCCGCCAAGTCTCCCTAGGAGATTATTCTATACATATGAACATTGGGGGAAACGATGAAATAAGCGGGTTGTCAAAAGATTTTAATAAAATGATACTTGCCATTAACAAAAACATTAGTGAGTTGGAGGATTTGGCTGAAGCTAGGAAAAAGTTTATTGATAATTTAACTCATGAAATTAAAACACCTCTTACTTCTATTATAGGATTTGCTGACCTACTTCGAAGCGCAAGAACAGTTGATGATTCAACTAGGGTAGATTATGTAAATTCCATCTATGATGAGGGCAAGCATTTCGAAAAGTTGTCAGATAGGCTAATGGAAATGATATTATTAGAGCGAACACAACTTAATAGAGAAGAAGTAGAGATGAATGAATTCATTGATGATATATCCAGCCAGATGGCACCTTTACTTGAAAAGAGAAATATTAATATTAAGAGTAAGAGCACAACTGAATATTGTATATTAAGAGTTGATAAAGATCTTATTAAATCCTTGATTATGAACTTGATAGATAATGCCTCAAAGTCATATGTAGATGGGGGAACACTAGAAATTACGCTGAAGGACTATAATAATGGAAAAACTGCATTAAGTGTTAAGGACTATGGATGCGGGATGCCAGAAGATGAACTTAATAAAGTCATGGAGCCATTTTATATGTTAGATAAATCTCGTACTCGCAAATCGGGAGGAGCAGGTCTTGGACTTGCCCTTTGCAAGGAAATAGCAGTGGTGCATAATGCCCAGCTCATCATTAAAAGTAAATTAGGGCAGGGAACATGTGTTACTGTGCTTTTGGTAGTGTTAACTAGGCTATGAAAACACAAAAACAAAAAAATGAACCTTGAAAAGAGAAAAATATACCGGCTTGACAATGTGCGTTAGCATACATTTGCATTTATTCCACGGTCTGCTTGACAACG
>JAAYTG010000087.1 GCA_012518075.1 Clostridiales bacterium
ACACAGCAGTTAAGCCCTTCAGCGCCGATGGTACTTGGGGGGAGACCCCCTGGGAGAGTAGGTCGCTGCCGGATTCCAATATATTAAAGTCTCAAGAGTATTTGCTCTTGAGACTTTTGTATTTTGGTAAAGTTTTTATTGACTTCCTTAAAATATTGCCCTAAACTGGAATTAAATAAAAGTTGGGGGGGTAAAAGCATGCAAGGACGTAGCTTTATTGGTATAATATTAATTGCACTAGGCGCAGGATTTCTGCTGGATCAATTGGATATTATATCATTCACTACTTTGATATCTATCTACTGGCCCGTATTCATAATTTTAATAGGGGCTAATCATACCTTTACCAAGGGACATTCTACTTCTTGGGGTATTGTTCTAATACTAGTTGGCCTTTTCTTTCTCCTTAGAAACCTAGATTTATTCCCTAGCGATATAGGAAAGTATTTTTGGCCCGTATTGCTAATTGTTATAGGTGTAGTGATTATTTTTGGAAGACCAAGACATGATGGTCTGGCTAGGTATAAGGATGATATTCTTAATCACTTTGTTGTTTTTTCAGGATTGGAAGGTAAATGTGTATCTAAGGATTTTAAAGGAGGAAGTGCAACGGTTGTATTCGGTGGCATCGATATTGATTTAAGGGATGCTAATTTATCAGAAGAAGGTGCTTTTTTGGATCTAGTCGCCGTATTTGGAGGTATAGATTTAAAAGTTCCGGATAACTGGAAAGTTATTGTCAAGGGTACACCTATATTTGGCGGATGGGAGAATAAGACTAGAACACCAGATGATCCCGGTGAGAATCAACCTACACTCAATATTAAATGCCTTGTCATGTTTGGTGGAATGGGAGTAGAAAACTAATCAATCATTATTTAATAGTTCATGTATAGTGACAAACTCATAGCCCTGCTGGGAAAGACTATGGATAATCTCCGGCAGGGCTTTTGTTGTATTTTCTCGGTTGTCTTTTCCTCCTGCGCTATGCATAAGCACAATAGCCCCGGGATGGGCCGAGAAAACAACCTTATCTTGTATCTCTTTTGGACTTGCTAAGTTCCAGTCTAAGGAATCTATTGACCAGCTGATTACTTTATAGCCCTTTTTATCAAGATATTCCACTTGTGAAGGAGTCAAAAGTCCATAGGGTGGGCGGTAATAAAGCGATGGAGATAAGTTACTATACTCATGCATAATCTCTTGAACTGGATTAATTTCTTCCATAAACTCTTGGTCTGTTAATTCAGTGGGACGTAAGTGTGACCAACTGTGATTCCCAACTTGATGGCCTTCATCAAAGATCCTTTTAACTATTTCAGGATAAGCTTTTGCATTTTTGCCTAGGACAAAGAAAGTGGCAGCTATATCAAATCTTTTTAAAATATCTAGAATTTCAGAAGTAGTGTGATCATTGGGTCCATCATCAAAGGTTAAGGCTATTTTCTTAGCCTGTCCTTGGCCCTGCATAAAAAAGGTGTCGGGATATTTTTCTTGTAAGATCTTAGCCTTTTTATAGTACTCCTGGTCAGGGGAGCTATTCTTATCTACTTTGATACTAATCTTATCTGCATTATTATCATATGTATTATCGTTGTCTTGACTCTTTCTATTCCGGTTAAGATTAGAACTAAGGCTATCGTCACTTGAATTAATGCCATTATATAATTCGGTTGACGGCTGGTTTTCTTCTTTTTGTGGACTAGCATATTCCTCATTTTGGTCTTTTTCCATTTTTACATTATGATTTTCAAGTAATCCCAAGCCCAAACCTAAAGAAAAAAATAGCATTAATATGAACACCATTCTCTTTCCATAGCCTGTCATAGAAACATACCTCTCTTATAGTAAAGTCTATTTACATAGATTACCCTAAAACTTATATTTAATTAGTCAGTAGTCATACTTTCTTTAATAAAAAAGATTTTTAAAAAAGGTTGACAAAAGAATAAAAGTAGTATATTATAATATTACGATATAATAATATTGAAACTAGGGGGATATTAGAATGAATAAAAATGTTGTTCATCTTAATCAAGATAATTTTGTAGAAGAAGTTCTCGATAGTGATAGTCCTGTATTGGTGGATTTTTATGCTGACTGGTGCGGACCTTGTAAAATGATTTCTCCTATTATTGATCAGGTAGCTAAAGAATATGGAGGAAAAGCCAAGATAACCAAATTGAATGTAGATGAGAATAGTGAACTAGCCACACAATTTAGAGTTATGAGCATACCTACCTTAGTCTTCTTTAAGGATGGGAAAGAAGTAGAGCGCATGATGGGCGCAAGACCTAAGGGAGAACTTACTGGTACATTGGATAAATTAATAGGATAGCAGAAAAATATAGAGTCTCATGGTAGTCGGCCTAAATCCATGGGACTTTTTTCATTATTAAAAACCATGAATAAAATATGTTATAATCAAAGAAAAGGGGAGGAATTTGTATGGATTCTAAGCAAAGGAGACAGGCTATTTTGGAAGAGATAAATAAGAGTCAAAGTCCAATAAAAGGATCTCAGCTAGCAAAGATATTTGATGTTAGTAGGCAGGTAATCGTGCAGGATATTGCCCTATTGAGGGCAAGGGGAGAGGAAATTATAGCTACACCCCAAGGATATATGACTCCTAGATCCACTAGTAAACAGCGATACAGAAGGGTTATTGCTTGCAAGCATAGTTACGAGGATATGGAAGATGAACTAATGATAATAATCGACTACGGGGGAACCGTGATAGATGTAGTAGTGGAACATGAGGTTTATGGTGAATTTAGGGCTGAGCTTATGCTCTCATCTCCCTATGAGGTAAAAAGCTTTAGTAAAGATATGCAAAGAGAGGGAGTTAAACCTTTATCCTCTCTACGACAAGGTATTCATTTACACACCATTGAAGCAGAAGACCCTAAAATACTGGATAAGATAGAAGTAGCTTTAAGGGAAAAAGGATATATTTTGGAAGATTAATGGATAAAACTTTAGAAAAATATTATAAAAGATGATACCGGCTGTCATTTAGCAGCCGGCTTAATCTATGTAAAAGGAGGTCAAAAAAACAGGGTATTTTCAATGTTAAATTATATTGAAACAGAATGTTATTTAATTATTATTTCCTTTAATTAAATTATAACATAAGAAGAAGCAATTGCAACAATTTTCTATAAATTCTACAATTTAACCAAAGATAGCCTTGGTTTTTTATGATTCTTGTATATTTAACAAGGACTAACAAGAAAATAATCAAAATTTGTAATTACTATCTATCTAAAGTGTGAAAACTCACAGCATTATATAAGGAAAGTTTTCAGAGGCCGTGTCACATATGTTTGACTTCTCTAGACTGGATTTAGGCAATCTCTTTAAAAGCTATTGCATATCTTTTGTAATATAGTATAATGATATGTAATAATGAAAAACAAGGGCTATGAGAGGAAATAGTAGATAAATTAAGCTTTTTAAGAGAGCCAGTGGTTGGTGGAAACTGGCAGGCTATTTATTGAATCCATCCTTGAGCCGCCAGCCGAACTAAAGTAAGCTGTGCCGTCAGCGAGACGTTATTTCGTATTAAGGTGGGAGATATAATTCTCCAACTAGGGTGGCAACGCGGAGATTCCGTCCCTTATATAGGGAACGGGATTTTTTTACTTTTGGTAAATTATTTGGAGGTGTATTATGTTAGATCCTAAATATATAAGAGAGAATCTGGATATAGTCAAGGAAGCTTTAAAAAAACGGAAGGAAGACATTGATCTAGATAAGTTTATAGTGCTAGATCAAAAGAGAAGGGAATATATAGCCCAGGCTGAGCAATTAAAGAGCAGGAGAAACACCGTAAGCCAAGATATTGCAAAATTAAAAAGAGAGAAACAGGATGCAGACCATCTTATTAAAGAGATGCAGGAGGTATCCAAAACTATTAAAGATTATGATGACAGGCTAAGGAAAGTTGAAGAGGAACTAGAAAAGTTCCTGCTGACAATTCCTAATATTCCCCATGCTAGCGTGCCAGTAGGGCAGACTGAAGATGATAATGTGGTTGTAAGAGAATGGGAACAGCCAACTGATTTTGACTTTGAAGCCAAAGCCCATTGGGATATAGGAGAAGAGCTAGGAATACTGGACTCTGCAACAGCAGGTAAGGTTACTGGAGCTAGGTTCACCTTTTACAAAGGATATGGAGCACGATTAGAGAGGGCATTGATTAATTTTATGCTAGATCTTCATACTACTGAGCATGGTTATAGTGAGGTATTCCCACCTTTTATGGTTCACAGAAGAAGTATGGTAGGTACCGGGCAGTTACCCAAATTTGAAGAGGACGCTTTCAAGATAGAGGGCGAAGAATTTTTCCTCATACCTACTGCGGAAGTGCCGGTTACCAATATGTATAGGCAAGAGATATTGGAAGAAAGCCAGCTGCCTATTAAGCATGTAGCCTACAGTGCCTGCTTTAGGGCAGAGGCTGGATCTGCAGGTAGGGATACCCGAGGACTTATTAGACAACACCAGTTTAATAAGGTTGAACTAGTTAAATTCGTCAAGCCTGAAAATTCATATGAAGAGCTTGAAAAGCTGACCAATGACGCAGAAAAAGTTCTTCAATTACTGGGTATTCCATATAGGGTATCTTTGATGTGTACTGGAGATTTAGGCTTTACCGCTGCAAAGAAATATGATATTGAGGTATGGATGCCTAGCTATGGCAGATATGTAGAAATATCCTCCTGCAGCAATTTTGAAGATTTTCAGGCCAGAAGGGCAGATATAAAATATCGACCTGCCGATAAAGGGAAAACGGCTTTTGTACACACTCTCAATGGCTCAGGTATTGCAATTGGTAGGACCGTAGCCGCTATCTTAGAAAACTATCAGCAAGCTGATGGTAGTGTTAAAATACCAGAAAAGCTTGTCCCCTATATGGGCGGTGTTACTAAAATAGATAAGCTATAAATCCTATGGTGGACACCATATCCAATCCTGGATAGATTTAGATAGATAGAATTGGTTGACAGCTTGTTTTAATTTTGATATACTATGGAAGTGTCGGTTATGAAATCTATTTGATAGTAGACCTCATAACCGACACCTAAATGTCAATTGACCATTTTGGAGAGGTGTCCGAGTGGTTTATGGAGCTGGTCTTGAAAACCAGTGACACCGAAAGGTGCCGGGGGTTCGAATCCCTCCCTCTCCGCCAATTGATAAAAATTAATATGGAGAAGTACCCAAGTGGCCGAAGGGGCGCCCCTGCTAAGGGCGTAGGTCGGGTAACCGGCGCGAGGGTTCAAATCCCTCCTTCTCCGCCAGATAAGCTATATTTTTATCTTTTATATTTGAAGATAAGATATAGCCTTTTTACTTTTAATATCAAGTAAATAGCCATGAAAAGAAGAATAAAAAATAGATATGTAGATATAATAAGAAGGGAATATAAGGAAAGGTAGTGTATAGTCCATGGTTAAAGTAGCTTGTTCTATATGTGGCTATTATTTTGACAAAGAACACATAACCTTATGTCCAGATTGTGATGGACATATCTGTGAAGAATGTAGTTTTATGTATAGGGGGCATTGCAAGAACTGTAGCCAAGAGACAACTTTGGATTTTGAGCAATAACCTGTAGAATAATATAAAAAAATGCAAAAATATGTTTGATTTTTAGCTAAAAGATGGTATAATAAGATGAGTTAAACTTTATTGTTAACTCCCCTTATTATCATATATTAAGACCCTGTCTATACAGGGTCGATATTTTTGCCATTAATTATTTCTTGACATAGGGGTCATAATACTATAAAATATGATACAGTCTATAAAACATAAGTACCCGTAGCTCAGCTGGATAGAGCGTCTGACTACGAATCAGAAGGCCAGGGGTTCGAATCCCTTCGGGTACGCCAGTTTGAAGCGATAGCTGATGCTTGTACAAACAATGTACAAACATCAGCTTTTTTCTATGTTTTTTGCTCCCTGTATTCATTAAAGATAAATCCTGAGGAGCAACCCCTAAAGCAAATCTATTAAAAGAGATTTATATATGATACAATGATGGAGATAACCACCTATAATATTCCATAATATTCAACAATTCATAATGGGACTTTTGCGAATAAAGATATGGCCACAGATATGCAATACTAAAAGACTTCAGTATAACAGATAAGTGAGTCAATTATAATCTTGGACAGCTCTTATGGTATAAGGATATAGTTATAATTAGAGCTTTGAAAGAGTTAATATAAAGTTTTTAGAGGATGTGTGTTTGATGCCGAAAGAGGTTATATATCTAAAAAAGAGCTAGAAAGATTGAAAAAGACTATCTAATCACAAGTAGCAAGAGAAAGGCCAGTGCTGTGAATTTATTTGGCTACACGGAGAAAAATCCTGGAATGAATTACATGGTATTATTCAGAAAGTAGGTGTATGTAATTTGGATGAAGTAAGAGAAATTGTTGCTTCCCTAGAAGAAAATATTGAAAAGGTTATAGTAGGAAAAGATGAGGCCATAAGACTTATTATTATAGCTTTACTATGCCAAGGACATGTCTTAATAGAAGACATACCTGGTGTAGGGAAGACCACCATGGTGTCTGCCCTAGCTCGATCTCTTGATTTAACCTTTCGCAGAATTCAGTTCACCCCTGATGTTCTCCCTTCTGATATTACTGGTTTTTCTATGTACAACTTCAAAAATGGGGAGTTGGAGTTTCATCCAGGAATGGTAATGGGCCAGGTAATACTAGCTGATGAGATAAATCGTACTTCACCCAAAACCCAATCAAGCCTTTTAGAAGCTATGGAGGAAGGGCAAGTAACGGTAGACGGCAAAACTCATTATCTGCCCCAGCCTTTTATTGTATTGGCCACTCAAAACCCTGTAGAATATGTAGGTACCTTTCCACTTCCTGAAGCCCAGCTAGATAGATTTTTTTTGAAAGTTACCATAGGATATCCCTCAAAAAGGGAAGAGATGCATATTATGTCAAGATTTCAATACAGCAATCCTCTAGATTCACTAGAAGCTGTGGCTAGCAAAGAAGATATATTAAAGTTACAAAAACTAACTAGGCAAGTTAAGGTTGCCGAGGCAATCCGGGACTATATTGCATCCCTGGTAGGTATGACCAGAGATCATCCTGACTTGACCCTTGGCTCAAGCCCTAGAGGGTCCCTATTTCTTATGAAAGCCTCCCAAGCCCATGCCATGTTGGATGGACGAGACTATGTCATTCCCGACGATGTTCAGAAGATGGTAATTCCCGTCCTGAGCCATAGACTTATACTAAAACCTGAGGCACGGCTAAAAGAGATGACACCGGAAAGGATTCTGCGATCCATTATAAATACTGTATATGTTCCTCTAGGAGATCTTGCCTATGACTAATACCCTTAAATGGTTTCTATTAGTTACTTTTACCTTCTTAATTGGTGGTATTTATACAGGAGATCGAATCTTCTTTATGGGCTTTGGGGTATGTGTAGCTATTTTATTCTACTCCCTTGCAACAGCTCTATGGGTATTGCTAGATTTTAATTATACTCAAAGCATTGACCCAGCTCAAGCTGTCAAAGGCAGCAGGGCAGTCTTGCAAATGGAAATTCATAATGATAAATTATTTCTATTTCCTTATATAAAGATATACTACCAAACTCCTGAGTCTAAGATTATAGGCACTCTTAAGGAGGAGACCTGTAGCATCCTTCCTTTAAAGCAATATACTATAAGGGAAGAAATTTATTGTGATATCCGTGGAAGGTTTCCTTTGGGGATGACCAAAATACAGATAAGTGACCTCTTTGGACTCTTTAATTTTACCTTGGATCTTGCAAGGCAATCCTATCATCGTCCCTTATATATAGATGTTTGGCCTAGAATCTTGCACCTAACCAGCCTACCCATTCCCCAAATCGACCATGAGGGGAGTTTAAGCTCTAATATGATAGGGACTGAGGAGTTTTCCAATATATCTGATATAAGACAATACCGTTTTGGAGATCCTCTTAAGAAAATCCATTGGAAACTCTCCTCCAAACTTCAGGAAATACAAGTAAAAAACTACGAAACCGACACCCAACCTGAGATTCTATTTTATATTGATAGCTCCTATACTAAGGATAGAGATATGGTTAGCTATAAGACGGAGGATCAAGTCGTTGAATGTGCCACTGCCATTATCTATTATCTCTTATCCAATTGGATATCCCTGGAGATGATAACATACTCAGATGCTAGGCAAGGGCTGACTGCAAGAAACTTGCAAGATTTTGATAAGCTATATGCTTTTTTAACTCAAGTTTCTTTTTCCAGCTCATTTACCATAACCGAGGTCCTAAAGATGGAATACCATACTTTAAGCAGGGGGACAGGTGTATTTCTTATAGTCAAAAATCTATCTCCCCAGCTTTTTAATATTCTTTTCATTATAAAGGATAGTGGCATATCTCTCTTGTTGTTCTACGTACGAGACCCTAACAATCCAAAAAGGGAAGATGATCAAATAATAGAGGAGCTTGATGAGAAGGGAATTAATACTATAGCTATTGATATTAATGAGCGTTTGGATAAAGTACTGGGGGCTTTGGAAACATGAAAAAACAGCGATCATTAGAATGGTTTACTGACGGCATTATATTTTTAGCATTAACAGGGAGCTTGGTCCACTCCTTATTTGTTTCTCTATATATCCCCATACCCTTTTATAAGACTGTGGCTATAAGCTTGTTAAATTATATAGGCCTATCCATATTTTCCATACAACCTATTATAAGTCTCCCAATTATTGGTGCTATACCTGTTGCTATCTGGCTATTTAAAACTCCCCTGCCTGAAGATTGGTTTGTTAAAATACTTGATTTTTTGCAATGGGCAATTTACTACCCTCTAGGATTAGCCCCTTTTGAAGAAAGCCTGGTTGAACCTTTCATCTTCCTAGCCCTTGGACTATTGTCTATAATACTCTATATAGTTACTATCCGCATTAGATCCCTGCTTCTACCTTTGATTTTGGGGGCCAGTCTGATAGGTATAGAATGGTTTCTAGGGCATACATCAATAGTCCCATATATATGGATATTTGCCTTTTCCCTTATTCTAATTATGGCAAGGAGACGCTATATAAAACTACTTAGAACTTCCCATCTTCCCAACCAGGGTCTTTGGATCATGTGGACAATGCCCTTTGCCATCATAACCATTATAAGTGCTGCTATTATAGTACCTAAAGATACTTCTGAATTAAAATGGGGCAGATTGGAAAATATAGTTGAGGATATAGAGGAGAAAAGGCTAATGTCTTCTTCCTTTAGCGGGGCACGTCAACCTTATCGCCTTTCATCTACTGGTTTTTCTGGTTCGGATGATGAGTTGGGAGGACCGGTAAAACTCAATAGGGACATAGTCCTTGAGGTACAAGCCCCTTTTTCTACCTATCTTCGAGGCAGCATATTGAATCATTATACTGGGACATCATGGAAGAATAGCATAGAAGACAAGAGATATACCCTAGCCAATAAAGAGTGGTTAGGGTATAGGGAGAGAGCTTTTGATATGGATGAGGCCCTTTGGGAAAAATCAGAGAAATTGGCCTCCTATGTGAAAGATGGCCTATTAATCCCTTATGAAATGACCATTAAGCATGTAGGCATTGAAAGTAGCGTACTCTTTAATGCCCAATTTACAAGAAATATAAGCCCACAAAAGAGAAGGTCTTTTGTCCCCTATTTCAATACTAGAAGTGAAACCTTCACATCTAAGAATATAAAAGATGAGGATTCTTACCTTTTAGAAGGAGTAGTTCCGAGGACTGATATTACTGACTTTTCAAAGCTAATTGACCTATATAGGGAGGAATACTCAAAAGAAGCTCATAATGATGACCTCTTGTTTAAACAGGAGTACATAATGGACAACTATACTCAGCTACCCGATAATCTGCCTGATAGGATTTCTGAATTAGCCTTTTCTATTATCCAAGACGCTAATAATCCCTATGAAAGGGTAATAAGGATACAAAGTTATCTCAAGGAAAACTTCTCCTATACTTTAGATACCCCTCACACCCCTCCTAATAGGGATTTTGTGGATTATTTCCTATTCGATTTAGAAGAGGGATATTGCACCTATTTTGCTTCCGCCATGGCTGTAATGCTCCGTTCGGTAGGGATTCCCACCAGGTACATAGAGGGGTTCTCCATGCCTAAAACCCCTGATGGGAATGACATCTATAAGGTCAGAAATAGTGACGGGCATGCATGGGTAGAGGTGTATTTTCCTAATCTAGGATGGCTACCTTTTGATCCCACTCCAAGATTCCAAGAAGGGTCCATAAGCCAAAACCAGAGTATGGCTTCAGGGTATGAAGATGCTTGGCATCAATATATGACAGACTATAATGACTTTGACCAATCCCAAGAGAATACTAATTGGGATTTGACAGCAGCCAATGATTCTAATAAGGATAGTGAAAATAGATTACTTCTATCCATCATTATAGTAGTAACTTGTCTAATAGCCTTAATCCTGCTTGCCCTTATCCTAGTAGTATCCCTTTGGTACTATTCAACTAGGCTAGTAGCTAGAAAAAATACAAGTAGCCAAAAACTCATGTTTTACTATAATCAAATACTGTGGCTGCTTCGACTCTACGGTTTCCCACCATTACCTGGGGAAACCCCCTATGCCTATGCAAAGAGGGTAGATGCATGGTTGATCAACAAAGATACCAATATGACAAATATTACTCGTATCTTGGTAGAGTACCAGTATGCTCTTATAGAACCAGACAGGACAGAGGCTAAACTTGTAGAAGGGCTATATAAAGACATGGAGCAAGATATTAGAAATATTATAGGGAATCACCTTTTCCTATTTGAAGCTACAAAGAATATGCTTTCTTCTTCCAAGACCTTTATATCCATTACTAGGGATTAAAATACTAGCCAATTGCTAGCCATTGTAGTACTAGCCTATTCCTTGCCATTAAACTCCTGGCCTGTAGATTATTTTTGACTTGACTAAATAAAAGCCCAGCTCATCATAAAGTGTGAACTGGGCTTTTTGCTTGGCAGCTCTATGGGGATTATTGTCTTAATATTCAATCATAATCATGATGGATCAAGCAGGGATTTCATCGGGGATTAAGCAGGCATAAGATATATTATTCACTCATAACTTCGACAGAGCCGCCAAATTTTTCAATAGCGGAAATTATATTCTCAAATGAAAAATTGTTGGGCTTTGATGAGTTACCAGCTAATAGAGGAATTCTAACGATTATACAAATCCCAGAAGGGGAACTTACCTCTATTAGATTTAATAGATTTATAACTGTTCCCGGAGGAATAAAAATCCTTAGTATAGTCCCGGACAACTGATCACAGGATGGACATTTATTATCCTTGCATTTGTCTTTATGTCGGGACTGGGGCATTAATAAACTACTTTCATATTTGTTATCCAAAATATTCACCTCCATAGATTTTATGAGATATAGAATAATATATCCCACAGAATATACTATGACATATATACTGAAATGGTGAAAAACTATTAGACTATTCTTTAATAGAGAAAATATACACTAAAGGATTCCTATTATAGCATGGCATTGTGGATAACTTGACAAATTCCACAACAAAAAACAAGTTACCCACAAACTTGTCCACAAAATGATAAAAAAGATGATTTTCTGTGGATAAAATCCTTCATTTTATCCATAATTATATAAAAATAAAAAGAAGAACAAATAAGCCTGTGGACAAAATGTGGATAACTTGTTTTTTGTATACAATCCCTTTTGAAAAAGGCTGGTAATAAGCTAGTAGCAGCTTGTGAATTATGTGGAAAAACTTAAAGGGCTTAGCAGATAATGTTTGATTTAATAGTCTGAGAATGATAAATTATAAGTAACATTTATTTGATATTATGGAAGTTGTGGGAGGGATAGGATGAAAAACTTTATGGATGATAATTTCTTACTATCAAATGAAACTGC
>JAAYTG010000088.1 GCA_012518075.1 Clostridiales bacterium
CTTTCGCGGCATAAACGCTTATATTTTGCAAGGTACAAACTTTTGTTTCTAAAAACTGCAAAATATTTTACTACCGAGGTAATTTACACACTATTTTGGACTTGACTTTCAGTTTGGTGATTTATTTTACTTAGTTGATTGTTTTTCTTATAATCTACCATCCTCCTATCCTTTTCACCAGTTATTCTTCCGAACCCCCCTTTCCTAGATGATTTTTGTATAACAATTTGTTATAATAAAATAGGTAATATAAATTTTGGCACAGCAAAATTAGCCTTCAATTCACTTTAAATACGGGTTTTAAGTGGCGACTTTTCACGTATGTGTGAACATTGCTAGATTTTATGCTGTCCTTTTGTGTCGATTATAGTATAGCAGTTTGTTTACAGAAAGTCAACCGGTTTTATAGGTTTATTTTAAATTAACTAAGTGGAGGAATTCATATGTCAGATCACAAAAATCTAGATATAGAAAGTTTTGATAACGATCCCTTTGCGGTAAATAATCTTATCCTTTTTCTTTCTAATAAATATGGCCTCACACAAAAAGATTTAGTAATGGAAACTGGGATTCATAAATCACAAATGTCACGTTTTTTCAATAAAAGAGAGGTTCCTGCAAAGCAGCAGTTAGAAAAACTAGCAAAACCACTTAAAGTTTCAAAAGAAACCCTATGGATTCTTGCTGGTGATATGCTGCCTCCAAGTAAAGAAAGTGCTATAATTGACGAGCTTAAATCTCTAGAGGAATCATTAAGAAAACTATCCAAAGATGAAATGAAAGAAGATCTAGGCATTGATATTAAACTCAATGCAAATGAAAGGCAGTTTATTCAAGAGTATATAGAGTTCATAAAATATAAACGCCAAAAAAGATAAAGCGACTATGAAATCTCAATCATAGCCGCTTTACCAATATTTATAACTTTTTCATATATTATTTTATTGCGAACATCCATTCAGCATAGTATATGTCAAGTTCTTGTTGACCCTTTTTTTCTTGCAAAATCTCTTATTGAGATATACTAATAAATACAGTCATTTTCTCTTTTTGCTATTTTATTAACACCATCATTATTTTAAATTGAGAAAGTAGAACACATACCAGATATACATTTAAGGGTATCCAAACCTATTCTAAATACCTTGTTGGAAATAAATGTTACATGTTTGCAAGAACTAAGTTCCATGCTAGCTCTTGTCATTACTAGTTTTTTTGGATCTTTCAGTAATCGTGGTTAATTCTATAATAAATTCACTTATGGCCTTGTCCAACTCTTGACTAATTCCCATGATTTTCCTATAATCATCTTTGTTGGAGTCTATTTGCATTTCTTTAATTAGTTGTTTTAAGGTTGTCACATACCTTTCTATTTTTCCCATTTAAAAACCCCCGGTATTATACAGCTTGCTTATAAAGCCTATTGTTTCTATTCATGCAAATATAATATATATCTTATTATATGTCACTTTTAGTAGCCAGTCAATGCCCCGGTAGCTTTTAGTGTCAAATTATTATATTTGATGGTATATGGTGATATACTTTAGCTATTGGCGTAAGGAGGTACTTGAAGTGGGATTCCCAGAAAGATTAGCTGAATTAAGGATGGAATCTAATATGACACAGAAAGAACTTGCTGACAGAATAGGTCTTTCACGAGGTACAATTGGCATGTATGAAATAGGACGGCGAGATCCTGATACAGATACTATAATTAAATTGACCAAAATTTTTGGAGTTAGTGCCGATTATCTCATGGGATTATCTGACATTAAAAATCCTTATAGCAATGCTGATAGCTCAGCAAATAGCACTAATATTATTGAAGAATCCACTTTGGATGAAGATTATTTCACAATCGAAGATTTAAAAGCATTTATAAGAGAGAGAAAAAAAAAGAAGGGTCGGGAGTAAGTTCCTGGCTTTTTTCCTTCTATAGTAAATGTCCCCAACCTCGTCTGTCATATAAAATTCGTTACTACTCAGGCATTGACATTCTGAGACAATAGATTATTGGTAATATCTGATTGATGCAATTTGGCTTCAAAACCCATTATAATTATATCATACATAAATATGGATGGTAATTATAATGAAAGATAAAGAAATTATTGATATATATAACAGAGGCATTGATGCTGTTATAACCCTTGTAAAGGGCATGGATGAAAAACTTATAGCCCTTGGTCGGGAATTAGTGACTCTAAATCAAGAATTATTAGGGTTCAAACAGGAAAACCGGCAGCTGAGTGCTAGGATCACTGTACTGGAATCCCAGGTTAATAAAAACAGCAACAATAGCAGTAAACCCCCATCATCTGATGGGCTAAAGAAGAAACCTAAAAACAACCGTAAGAAATCTGGTAAGCCGACAGGCGGGCAGCCTGGCCATGAGGGTAAAACCCTCGAAAGGGTAAAGAATCCGGATGAGGTTATTTATATAAAGCCTAAGCACTGCGAATGTGGTTGCACTCTCGATGATATTAATGGTACTACAATAGATCAGCTTATAGGCGCAGGAGTAGTACACTTTGATGAAACTGGTATGCGAACGGGTAAGAAGACAAAATGGATCCATAGTGCATCAACAGATGAACTTACCCATTATACCATTCACGACAAAAGGGGTGCCGCTGCCAGTAGGGATATCGGGATACTACCAAAGTTTCAGGGTACAGCGGTACATGATCACTGGAAACCCTATTACACCTACATCGATTGCACCCACGCCGAATGTAACGCTCACCACCTAAGGAATCTAAAAGGCATTTACGAAAACTATGGCCACGAATGGGCAAAGGAAATGTCGGGGCTTCTGGTAGAGATCAAGGGATGTGTAGAAACCCTAGTAGGGCAAGGGATAGACTCTATGCCCCCTGATGGAATCAAAACCTACATGGAAAGATATAATGATATCATTGCTAGGGGCAAAGAGGAAAATGCCTTAAAGAACGGGAACCTTATATCGAAAAAAACAGGCAGGCCCAGAAAAGGTGAGGCCCTTAACCTTCTGGAGAAGCTTGAGAAATACAACCTTGAGACCCTTGCATTTATGCTAGATTTCGACATTCCTTTCGACAATAATTTAGCCGAAAGAGATATCAGGATGGTAAAACTGAGACAGAAAATCTCGGGCTGCTTTCGAGGTGACGACGGTGCAAAGGTTTTCTGCAGGGTACGAAGTTATATCTCAACGTGCAGGAAGAATGGTCTCAAATTGTTAGAATCCCTAGCGAAGGCGGTAAAAGGAGAGCCCTTTATCCCCCAAAGTTCCCTTTAATATTCAATTGTAAGATGTGGGGGATATCGGCGATATCCCTTTATTAAAGTTACCTTCTTTTATAACAAAGGATCAGTGATCACGGAAATACAATAACACAGGCTAACTCTATTGTGAATGCCTGAGTAGTAACGAAAAATAATATATTAAGCTCTTAACTGCAACAGAGAACCACATAAGACATAGCTTACTTCTTCCGGTACTTATCTTCTATTATCTTGTACCGTTCATGATTAATCTTATCCCATTCAGTTTTTTTGTAGTTAATTCCTTTGAGTCTTTCATTAATCCAATCCATATCATACTCTCTGAATCCTAGTGACTCAGCCCAAACCTTCATATCCTCATGCTCAGGATGCTTTGGATCTAGAAAAGCTTCAAGAAATTCATAATACCCATATATTCCACCTACATCCTCTGGTGGTGCTGTCTCTGCACCATCAAGTAGTGTTGGAAAGCCGAAGTAATAGTCATCTACGGTTTCTTCAAGTTTTACAGTGAACCACCAATTATCTCCGAAATCATAATTGTACCTAATTTCTTTATACTTCTCTAGATAATCATCAATCTTTAACCCTGTAGGCTTTCGCACCTCAATCTTCAATCTCTCCTGATAATGTATTTCAAACTCTACCATATCTTTCGGCATAGATTTTAACCGTTCTTCATACATTTTCTTATTCTTCTTGTAGTGCTGATGTTCTAGATATGCCTCTTCACTATCGGTGACGATTCTATTCTCTTCTGGCAAATCAAATTCATAAAGGTGATAACCTGAATGCGGATAGCCACTTTGGAAATTTGTCACGTTTTGAATAATATCATGTAGCCTTTTATAGGTTGCACCTGCAGGCATGATAATTCTTCTCCAAATTAATGGATTTGATTCCTCTAGTTCGATTTTTATTATATATGATTTCATTTATTGAGCACCTCTAAATAGATTATTTATTATACATCTGAAGTTTTCATCCTACAAAGCTATACATTAGTAAGATAGCTCCGAAATGCTATTCTCATTTAAACCACTAACAATTACACTCTTAGAATAGACGATTCAATTTCATCAATAGCCTCATATCCGGTTCGTGCCATGACCCCTGCCAGCTCCTGTGTCATCTTATTTATTTCTTCTTTTACCCCTTCTGCCCCATTTTCCGCTA
>JAAYTG010000089.1 GCA_012518075.1 Clostridiales bacterium
CAAATTCTATATTTAGGTCTTTAATTGGCTCAGCTCCGTTGCTAAAATATATATTAGGGATAACAATACCCTCAAGGGGGTGAGTCAATCTACCATTACCATCAAATTGTATGGGCTCTGCATCAGGGAATGTAGCGGTATCATACAAGACAGTATTTGTGATTGTACCATTGGCGTCCGCAGATTCAATAGCTAGATGCCATACTATACGAGTTTGTTCATCATCATCTTCATCGATATATGTTTCAGTCACCCTTGAAAAGACCAATTTTATATTATGTTCATCTCCCAAGGAATCAACGATATCGGTAGTATACTCTACACTACCATTCTCATCTAGACTACTATCAAGGTTACCTTCGAACCTTAACCTTGATGTGGCTCGAGGTGGCATTGATAGGTTGGTCAAATTAAGCTCATTGGTTGACCCAGTGGTAATTATTTCTCCGTCAGCGTTCCTGTTGGTCCAACCCTGCACCTTTAATCCACTAGCCGACACTAGATAACCCTGAGGATCCACATCGAAATTACCTGCACGGGTATAGAAATTGCTTACACCATCGGAAAGTACAAAAAATCCGTCTCCTTCAAGGGCTAAATCCGTAGCCTTATCAGTTCTTTGCGCTCCACCTTGGGTGTGAAGTACATCAATGGAAGCAACGGATACACCTAATCCTACCTGCTGGGCATTAATCCCCCCTCGTCCTTCAGCTGAAGTTGGTGCTGATGCGGCCTTAAGGGTCTGATTATATATTTCTTGAAATGTTGCCCTGCTTGCTTTAAACCCAACAGTATTTACGTTGGCTATATTGTTACCTATGACATCCATCTTAGTTTGGTGAGTACGTAATCCTGATACACCTGAAAACATAGAACGTAGCATGGTTTACCTCCTTGTTTTTATCCTTATTCTTCATTCTGTGGTTGCTCAATTTTCTCCGCTTCTTCATCTGAGAATACCGATACCAAATCCTCTAAAGGTAGTGTATAATCCCCCACCTGCAAATACATCCTTCCAGCGGCAAATCTAACACTATCCACTCGGCCCAATACGGGAATTATTTGCGATGAATTCTCTACATCCATTTCCCCATATACCATCTTCCCTACTAAATTCATGGCCTTTAGGGACTGAAAGTCATTTGCCATATTCTGCATTTGCTCTAAGGCGCTGAACTGTGCCATCTGTGCAATAAAATCTTTATCTTCCATGGGGCTTAAAGGATCTTGATTTTGCAATTGTACTATCAGAATCTTTAGAAATTCATCCTTACCCAACTGGGTGTTTGGTTCTCTATTGGGCTGATTGGTTTGGGTTATGTAGTTGTTTTGTTCTATCCTCATTCTCTTTACCCCCTTAGGCCAAGTAGTCTACCTGACTGGAACTTGCCATTAAAGTTGGCTTATTTTCTCTTATTTCCATCCCAGTGACATTGATTGTACTAGTTTTGCCTGGTCTAGCTTTTGCTTGAGCTAAGTATTGGAAGCCATCTGGGCTAGACTGGTTACCTAAATCCACATCTAGGGATGTAAATATAAAGCCTTGGTCTTTCAAAATCGTTCTTAATTCTTCCATATTGTTCTGTAGGAAATCCCTTACCTCTTCATTGCTAGTATATATCTTACCTATAAAGACTCCATCTTCTATGGCTACTTTTAATATGAGCTTACCTAGATCTTTGGGCCTTATTTGGACTTCCAGTTCTGAATTATCCTGCCCTAGAGCCATTATTGCCCTATCTGCTAATTGATCAATTAATTGGGCCTGCTCTATAGGATTCTGCTTTAGCAAAACTTTGGAAAAGTCAAGGCTTTTATCCTGTAGCAATTCACCGTTTGTAATGGCCATATCACTTTCCTGTGTTTGTTCAAGCTTTTTAGATTCTTCCTCAGGAGCAAAGAATTGTTCCTGTCCATCCTGGGTTATTGCTGGCCTTGCTCCTTTATTATCTGTTTCCCCATTATAGCCCAATATCCTTTGCAAATAACCTTCCCCTTCACTTTTGCTTAGCCCCTTGCTGCTTGGTCCTTCAATACTGCTAAGGTCTTTATCTATGCTCATTTGCTTACTTATATCAAACTCTACTGCCTTTGAAGGTCCATCCCTTTTATTAATTAGAGCCTTTAAGTCTGCTTGACCTTCACTACTAACTAAATCCTCTTTACCTAATATATTTTCATCGTCATTTAAGTATTGTTGAATCAATTTATTGTCAGTATCCATTAGCTCTTGTAGATCAATTTGACCTTTCGTATCAGTCATATTTGCACTAATTCCCTCATTAGTGGGAAGATACAGATCTGTATGAGTGCTCTCTAGATGTTCGCTCCCATCCTCTCCCGCATAAAATCTAGGTTCATTCTTGAGGGCACCCTGTAATTCATCAGCTTGTGCAAGACCTGATAACTGAATTTCATTATGTATAGATGAGGAATCATTAACTTGTCCAGTTATAGGGTTCAGGTCTTGG
>JAAYTG010000009.1 GCA_012518075.1 Clostridiales bacterium
GGAATATTGGTAAATATATCTACCACTTCTCCAAGTCTTCTTTTATCCAGTTCTGGTCTTGCAAAGTTTTTAGGTAGTATTCCTTTCAATCTATTATTTTCTCTTTCTACCTCTACCATGGCATTATCTATAATTTGTCCTATTTCTGGTTGGTTAGAATGTTTTGCAATATAGCTCCATCTAGCTTCTTCGGGCACATAGAATATATTTTCTGCCAGGTATTCGTCCTTTTCTTCTTCGAATCCTGCCCCTTCTTCTACAAGCTCCGTATATTTTTCTTCAAAACTATCTGATATGTACTTTAAAAATATAAGTCCTAATACCACATGCTTGTATTCGGAAGCATCTACATTCCCTCTAAGTCTGTCTGCAGCCTCCCAAATCTTCTTTTCGAATCCTAGATTTGCCGTATTTAATGGCATATGACCACCCCTATAACCTCATCTGTTTTTATCAATATTGTTGATTTTAATAATTTATCTAGACTATGTTTCTTATGAATTCTTTGAATCTATACACTACAATGGGGGTAAAAAAGTATCATTTAGTTTTATGTCACTCACGATGTAATCATCTCCCCAGGTAAAGTACAAAGGTTCTGTATGGAAAACACCTATACACAAACCCAAAATTAGGCTTTTATTCAAATATAGTATTCTTTACTTTCCATTTTTCTAGGGATATGCCTACCCAAAAACTGTATATGCCTAGAGTCACTATGCATAGGAAAAACCACTTAATCCATAAACCAAACAAGCCAAGGGCTGATCCAGTAAACTTGAGTCTACGTCCCTCAATTACTGTATGGTTAATTCTCCACTTATACACCATGCATAATGCCCATGGATAGCAAATCCCAAAAGTGCATACCGTCACTAAAAACCCCAAAATTCTCCATCCAATCAGTTGTAGTAGACCACCATCAAAATAAGAGCTTCCCCCTCTAGCTACTGCATTAACACTAACATTCGCTTGTGGTTGCATGCCTATACCTCCTCCTATTATTGCCTATAGTATATCATATTTTATGCCTCACTTAATCGACCAATAATCCCTTTTATCTTCTCTTTGAGACTTTATAGCTTGCTTTTAGCCTATATAATTTTACCATTAGCCCTTTTATGAGTTGATTTGTTAACTCGTAATAATTATCAATAGGATTCTTAATTATCCTCAATATGTTCTTAAGGGTTTCTAATATATGTTCAATATCATTTACTTGTTCTTTATGACCTCTAGCTGCACTGTCTGATTTTATATCTTTTAATATATCAGTCCGATTATTTGTTAGTCCCAAGATATCAAAATATACTTCTTCATGTTCTTTTCGAAGCAGTATAAGGCCTCTAAAATGTGGCAGTGAATTGATTATCGTCCTTATATCCCCGACAATCTTCCGCTTTGCATGTTTCCTTTCAAAGTAAACAGATACTAGATATGCAGAGATTATTCCAGTTATCATGCCTACAAAAATATTAACTATCAAATTTGACATAAATTTTCCTCCCTCTTCTAATGCATTTCTGCAAATATAGCTAATCTCTTTCAAATATATTCCTTATTCAAGCCTTCCCATAGGCTTTCATATCATTGGAAAAATAACTTCATTCTCCTTTCATTCTTATCCTGCAAACATGGCTAGGAGAAACTCAGACGCTTTTCAAGATAAGATTTCATACTCCATGCCGAAATGGGACTCAGCAATTTTATTCAGCTGCTGGGAAATAAACTTAAAATCAGTATTTAGATCTAAAGTCTTAACACTTATGCGATTACCATCAATGGGAAATTCGCAGTCAGGTGTAATGGATTCATCAGTTCTAGCATATAATAGTAGACCAGACACATTTCCACTTCGATATTTATCCTTACTCTTGACATAAGTGAAAATTTGATACAAATTATTCGAATGGATAGTATGACTATTATACTGAGTTTGCAGGGTTTTTGAGTAATATTTAGTGTCAATTATTAATATTTTGTTCTGAAACTTCAGAGTTATATCAGTCTGCATCTTAGGTAAAAACTTTATGACACTTTGGTCTACATCATCATCAAGATTCCAATCAATCTGAGCTGCTTTTGCATATTCTAGGTGTTTATGATGATATCTATAGTATTCAAGAACAAACCTCTCAAATAATCGACTCATACGCTCATCCGAAAATTCTGCCATTTTGTATCTTCCCTTTTCTGTTGTCTGTAAAAGGTCATCAAGTACAAAATAGCATATATTTAGTAGCATTTCATAATTCCGATTATTCCTGTGGAAGCTAATCCTATTCCACTGAATTGAAGTTGGGTCAATCATATCTATGCTATCAAAAAACAGCATTACTTTTTTTAGCTCAGCCCTCCTTAATTCATTTACTTCTGGTTCTTTTAATAGTATATATGCTGTAGTTTTTAATATCTGATTGTAGATATTGTTTTCTGATAAATCATCGTACTCACATGACAATATGTGTTTACGCTGAATCTTGTTTTGTATTGTTTTGTTGATATCAAGTTTCCCTCTTAAAACAGACAGATTCTCCCATTTGGTAATATACTCCTTGTGTAACCCTTGTTTTAATTGCTGAGAGATACCCTTTAATAGAATAGCCGCAAATAGATCCTCAATATTTTCAAACTCTTCTGATGCTATCTCTTCATAATTCGATTGTTTCAATACTTGAAAAGCATATGTTAACATATAATAGATATTTTTAATGAATATACTTTTATCTTTAATCATCGAAAACACCATTCAAAATATTTTCCCAACGCTGAACTCTTACTAAATCATCAAACCAATATTCGTTAAGCATAGGGATGATATCATAATATACAACCTCCCTCATCCAGTCCTCTGTGCATTTCTTTTGTCCACAGAAATAACTGTGCCCAATGCAGAAACCTTTACCCAGGGAGCTGTCAGAAGCAATTTCTTTGTTCAAATCAATAATCCGTTCAATTAATAGGTCAAAGGTTTCGTTGTCAAGGGATGATTGATAGGACCTAAAACCATCAGAATTAAAAGCTGGCATCATTTCAAAAAAGCTAAAGCGCCTTCTCAAGGCATAATCAATCATGGCAAGGCTTCGGTCTGCTGTATTCATCATACCTATAAGATAAAGGTTGTCTGGAACACTAAATGGCATACCATTATATGCTAATGTTGTCTTAGTCCCACGATAATCTTTTTCAATAAGCATAAGAACTTCGCCTAGTATTTTACTTATATTACCACGATTGATTTCATCAATAATAAAGAAAAAGTCCTTATCAGGATAGTTTGCGGCTTTCTGGCAAAATTGATAGAATACGCCTTTTGTCAACTCAAATCCATCTGATTTAGGTTTGTACCCCATGATAAAATCTTCATATGAATAATTCTGATGAAATTGTATGAATTCTATCCGCGATTCATCCTTTTCTCCCATCATTGCATATGCAAGGCGTTTTGCAGCAAATGTCTTACCCACTCCAGGAGCACCTTGCAAAATAATGTTTTGCTTGTTTTTCAGAACTGAAATCAAGGTGTTGTACATTTCTTCACCCATATACACCTCGTTTAGGAATTCTACTTTTGTATATTTCTCAACTGCCTTTTCTCCTTTAATAACTGGATTGCTTTCCCGAATCAAATCTATAATATAGTCATATTCTCCCTTGGTAAGTTTAAAAAGACTACCTTGTGGGTTTACGAAGTATTCCATTTGACCTAATTCAGGGCAGTTTTTTAAGTCTATATAGTCGATTGGATTAGTAAGGCCTTCAAGCTTTTCAAAGTAGATTTTCTCTCCATCCTGTTCCTGTACTACTTTAGCAAGTGCAACAACTTGTTTTGTGGGATAGGATTCATATCCAATAACTAAATCACCGGCTTTAGCATCCAAGAAGTTTTGGAAAATACGCCGTTTGTTTCCATTGTCATTATATAAAGTATAACTCTGGATCTCTCCAACACCAAGAGCAGAAAAACTCCAAATTCTGGGGTTGGCATTCAACCACCAGTACCCCATATCTTTTGATTTATCGTCTGCATATAATGCAACTTCAGATAAATCTACTTGATCCAAAGCTTCACTTAACTCATCACGCAATTTCCAAATAAAAAATCCTTTAGTATCCTTATCAGCATATCTGCCAACATATAGAATAGGCCACCACTTTAATTTATCGCTATCTCTCTCCACAAGAGGGCAATTTGTTTTTCTAGCTACTCGTTTTGCAAGCTGGGTTGAACCTGCATTATAGAAGCCTACTGTTTCACCATACTTGGTTGACAGTTGGCTACAAGTTGCCTCACCACCATAATCTTTCATTCTTTTCATTATTTCTAGGCTGTTTGGTAAAAAGACATCCTTATCTTTAAGCAATTTAACCCAATCATCCACTGTCAAATTGGGACTATAGTCTTTATGCATCCATTCATTATCTTCTTCTTTATCTTCTTCTTTTTTATTGTAATAATTACTTATAAAAAAACCAAAATCAGTAGTCATAGTTTTTAATTCTTTATCCGGATAGCAAGAATCTGTAATAACTGATTCAAGCATTCCTTTTAAATCTTCATCTTGTTGGAGAGCTTCACATATTTCATCGTATAATTTCATAGCTCCAACCACATTAGACACCGATGAGCTTTTTGTAGGAACAAAGTCGCTTTGCAGTTCTTTTGATACCTCTCTGACTACAGAATATTTATAAATATAATACTTTTGAGGATATCTCAGCCATAGATAAGTACTGATACTATTTGTATTCTGATAATGATTCTTCATGGAGCCATCGTCATGTTTCTTCCTCAGGTTTTCTGCTTCCTCCCGAAAATTGTCAATTCTTTCTGATAGATCCTTGGATTCATTAAAGAGATCAATGAACATAGCTCTAATAGCTTCAGCATCCTGTTTTGCTAAGTTTATTATCATAATCCTAGGATAAAAATAGACAGATGCCAATAGATTTTTTGTCTTTTGAGTTGCTCTTTCAAACATTTCAGCAAAATCCTCAGCATTTATGTCCCAGTGATTTTGAAAATGCTTGACTGCTTCCCACTTATATTTTTCTCCTTTCCAATGATTAGGTAAAGATTCTTTATAAGCTATAATAACATCTTTTATAATATTTCTATCTATCACAATCTACCTCCGCTGTAAAATATTTAATAGTTTTATCTTTTTGAACAATAGTGATAATTTTAATTGTTGTCTCTAGACTGACTTATCTTATATGCCCTTGCTCTCTATCTATTAGCAAACCCTCTCATCTTCTTTAAATCTATAGGTTATGGAGGAGTAAATATTTAAGTATCTTATATATTAATGCCTCGTGCCTTTTGTTAGCAATGCCTTAATCTATCCTGAATCATTCATAGGCCTTATCTATGAGTGCACTACATGGCATAGTTACTATATCTACAACTGATATTACATTTCACATAAGTATATAAAAATCTCTAGATAAAAGGTTGCAGCTTTGTTAGAATATAATTATCACACCCAAACTAAGCAAAGAGAAATCTCAATGTCTAGTTTACTGAAAAGCCGCTTAAAATGCAACAACACTATTGGATAAATGCCAATGGCGATAATATTTCTTCTAATAGGTATATTTTTTTGATAAAGGGCCGCTTCCATAAAACTGCTACTACCCACACTGGGCATTGTATTGGGCTCTGGGGTTGGGTTTCTAGTTTCGATATTATATAGCTTTCATATGAGGCTTGTATAATCAGTGGAACTGCAGGTCTCCTAATAGGGCTTATTGCGTCAATGCTTTTGTATAGGGGAGATGGATAAAAGAGGAGAGACTAAGTATGATAAAGAAATGGATCAAATATATAGGGATTTCCCTTGGTGTTCTTGTTATATGCGCTACTATATTATATGGAGGATGGCGAATATGGCTTAATCCTTATCGTGAAACGGTAACTACATTTGAGATATCTGAAGAGCTTGATACAGTTCTTACGGGCATAGAAGCTGCAGATGATTTAGAGTTTATAGTCACTCGTCTGCGGGAGCGCCATCCGGCTTGCATAAATGACTTACCTGAGGCAGCTCGGAAGATGTATGAGCAAGAGTATGTAAAGCTTTCTAAAGAAAAAAATGTTACGGTATTGAACCTATGGCAAAGTGCAGCCCAGGTTCTTGCATGTCTTGGAGATGCTCACACAACAGTACGCCCATATTATGAGGATATGAAATTTCTACCATTACTCTTTTCATGGGAAGAGGAAGACCTCATATGTATAGGTGGCGAATATGAGGGCTATTTTGTAAATAAAATAGATGGTATAAGGGTTAGCCAGCTTTACCAACGATTTAAGGACCAGTTTTCCTATGAGCTAGACGCATGGGCCCGCCATGCTTTTGCCTCACGTATAAATCGGAGCGATTATCTGACTTTTGTGGGTATAAACACTGAAGGTAGGATTGAGCTTTCCATGAAGCATCCAAATGATAAAAACCTTATAAATAAAACCTTTGTCTTCCAAGAAGACGAGATAGCTACACCTTCAGTATTGGAGCCTTTCTACAGCTATTCCATAGATATTGCATCTAATGTGGGTGTTTTCACACTTAGCCAATGCATTTATAATGAAGAATACAGGGCAGCTGTGGAAGATTTCTTCATAGCACTACAAGAAGAAGAGGTCCACAATGTCATCTTAGATCTGCGAGGAAATCCCGGAGGAAATTCAATGGTTGCCAATGAGTTTCTTACTTATCTTCCAGTGGAGAGTTATCAGACTGGCAGCTCCAGAGTCCGTATAGGAAGCTTTATAAGGGAAAATCAGTCTATACAAGCGAAAAACCATCAAAAAGAATATGTGTTTTCAGGAAGTGTCTATGTGCTGACCAGTGCAGATACTTTCAGCTCAGCTATGAATTTTGCCACGTTGCTTTCAGATAATGGATTATGTACGGTAGTTGGAGAGATTCCTGGAAATATGTCTTCTTCCTATGGGGATATTTTGTCTTTTCAGACTCCAAATGCACAACTTGCTTTCACTGTATCCTATAAGTATTTTACAAGGCCCGATGAATCTAAGTCCGATCTCCCCCTTATTCCGGATGTGGAGGTCCCTGCTAATGATGCTATGGAGAAAGCACTGCAACTGATCCGCAATAATTAAAACTGATGTAAGTAGGCTTTTATATACCCTATAGAGTTATTTCTATATTTATTTAGATAAGCATTTATAGTTTTTGTATTTATCCCCCAAAGAGTTGTGAATAAACAGAAAACTAATTGTCCGATTTATGCAATTCCCCATTCATTGTAATTTATTAAAAGAGCCAGAGGAAAATCCCCTGACTCTTTTGTTTAATGTAATAATTATCTGAGAAGTTGTAAAACTCCTTGAGGTGCTTGGTTAGCTTGCGGACCATCAACTATCTTTCAATAGCTGCCAGACTATCTCTTCAGCCAAATTATCTTTGGCTGTCGGGCACTTCGGAGGCACCTTATCTCCTATGGTTCTCATAGCCATACAATATTTCTATTTCCTTAGGCCGTACAACCTAGTCGTTGAACCTTCCCCATCCTTTCGGAACAGGGGCTTGGCTGCTGATTATCCATTGTTACATCCCTGAAATTTTCAAACCTTGGCATTTATCCTTTCGGATTGTGCTGTGGTTTTCAAGGCTTTAGGAGGTCCCAGCAATTCACCCGATTTACTCTTAGGGATTACTCCCTAATGGACCCTTATATATGTTACCGTAGAAGTTGGAGAACTCCCTGCGGTGCCATATTTGCTTGAGCCAACATAGCTGTTGCTGCCTGTTGTAGGATGTTGTTCTTTGTGAACTCCATCATTTCTTGGGCCATATCAACGTCTCTGATTCTTGATTCAGAGGCTTGTAGGTTTTCGGCTGAAGTATCTAGATTCTTGATTGTATGCTCTAATCTGTTCTGCATAGCACCAAGTTTTGACCTTTCTTTTGATACTTGTTCGATTGCATTGTTGATAGTAGTAATACTACCTTCTGCATTCGCTCTGGATGATACATCTGATCCATTAATAGTAAATGAAACCTCACCAGCTAACTTACCCTCTTGGAAGCCTAAAACCCCTTCAGCAATGACCTTATCATTAACAGTTATTGTCTTTGCGGTACCATCAAAAGCCCCAACTACCTTATCGTCTTTTATAACATTAGTTCCACTAATTTCATATTTACCTGGGGCTAACTCACCTAAGTTATTTGAATCATTAGCTGCAGCTAAAGAATTCTTAACATCAAATTTTGCACCATTACCACTAATTGTA
>JAAYTG010000090.1 GCA_012518075.1 Clostridiales bacterium
AATGCTCGAAAGTCAAAAAGAATAAAGGAGATGAATGTAAATGGCAGATAATGTTATAACCAGTTTTGGAGTATTGAATTACTCTGGAATGTTATTCAATAAAGGGAATACGAAAACGCCTTTTAGCACTCTTATAGGTGGTAAAAGGAAATCTACTAATCATGTTGAGTTTGTGACAGGTTTAGAGTATGCGACAGGTGGGGGAGAACAACCAGAAATATCTGAAACAGCATCTTTGACAGCCCCTGATGCTGACTTTATTACCAGAGAACAAAAGACGAATGTTACTCAAATATTTCAGGAATCGGTAAAGATATCTTATGCTAAACAGTCTAACATGGGTACTTTGAGTGGTATTAATATCGCTGGACAACAAGCTAATCCTGCGAACGAGCTTGATTTTCAGATTGCAGCTAAGATGGCTAAGATTGGTAGAGACATTGAGTACACTTTTATAAACGGAGAGTATGTTAAGGCAACAGCTGATACCACAGCTAATCAAACCAGAGGGATGCTAAAGGCTATTGATAGTAATGTAATTACTTTGGATGGAAACCCTTTAAGAGTTTGGGACGTTGCTGAACTTATGAAACTTATATATGATTCGCAAGCTCCATTAAATGATTTAGTTCTATGGGTAGATCCTGTAGCATTATTTCAACTTAATGCGGATGCTGAGCAGAATGGTAACACAATTGTACCTGCAAACAGAAATGTTAATGGTATATCTATATCCACACTATTGACACCTCTTGGTGAAGTTGGTGTTTATCTTGGAGAATTTTTACCACAAGGTACTGTTATGTTGTTTAACCCTGGCGTGGTTAGTCCAGTTGAACAACCTACACCTGAGAAAGGTAATTTCTTCTTAGAAGAATTAGCGAAAGTAGGGGCTGGTGTAAAGTACCAAATCTTTGGACAAATAGGATTAGACCATGGGTCAGAGTGGTATCACGGAAAGATAACTGGAATATCTACTAAATTTGAAAAACCTAAAGCTGGAAAGAAGATATATGCTGTAGATCCTATCCCTACAACTGATACTTTACCAGTAATAGATAAAGTAGTCCTTGGTGGTACACCTACAGAGGATTCGGCCACGGACGCTCTTGAAATAACCTATATCGGTACACCTACAGAAGATCCTACATTAGCTTATCAATGGAAGATAGGGGATAGTGCTATAAGTAAGTTTGAAGATATAGTTGGTGCTGATAGTGCTACCTATACGCCAGAGGAAGAAGATGTTGGTAGATTTATCAAATGTGAAGTTACCGCAACTGGTACAGCGACAGGTAAGGTCTTATCTAACGCTAAAAAAGTTGTTGCAAAATAGATAGGGAGGGAGATGGGTGGCTCAATTAGAGAGACTTAAAACTCAATTAGAAATCGACAACTCTGACGAGGATATGTTATTGCTTGATTTATTAGAGAGTGCTAAATACGCCATCCTTTCTCGTCGGTATCCTTATGAAGATTTCCCCCTCAATGAGGAAGGCCAGGCTATGTTGGAATCAAGATATTATGATTTGCAAGTACGCATAGCCGTCTTTCTCTATAACAAAATGGGGGTGGAAGGACAGACGTCTCATAGTGAAAATACAATAAGTCGAAGTTATGAGACTGGAGATATTCCAGAAAGTTTATTGAAAAATGTTACCCCGTTTGTGGGGGTGATATTTTGAGGACACTGAGAAGAAATAAGCAAAAAATTAAATATGCTTTATTTGAAAATAAGATACCCGTCCTTGACGAATACGGAAATGATACAGGTGAATTTGAATTATTATATTCCGAGCCTAAAGATTTTGAAATAAGCGTATCGTCGGCGAGAGGTGAAAGTTATACGCGTCATTTCGGCGACTCTGTGGATTACGATAAAGTCATGGTTACCACTGATAAAAGTTTTCCCATTAATGAAAGCTCTATCTTATGGGTAGATGATTTATCTGAGGGTAAGCCTCACGATTATACAGTGAAAAAAGTCGCTGCAAGTCTGAATAGTATTTCATACGCCATAAGCAAGGTGAATGTCGGTGAGTAAAAAAATAACCTTAAAATTAGATAGTAAAAGTATAAAAGAAGCTATCAAACAAGTGAACGATTATAAAAAATCTTTTAATAGAAAAGTAGAAAATTTAGTTGAAACCTTAGTGGATGAGGGTATTGAAATTGCAAAAATGCAGATTAGAGAAATGGGCGTTTCATACACTGGAGAATTAGAAGAAAGTATTACTGGATATTTTAGCCCAAGTTTAGGGGTAGGGATTATTAAAACAGACTGTCCTTATGCCATATTTGTAGAATTTGGGACGGGTATAGTAGGGAAAGGTAGTCCTCATCCAGCTCCAGAGGGATGGAGATATGATGTAAACGCACATGGTGAGAGAGGGTGGGTGTACTTTAACGAAAGAGACGGTAAATGGCATTGGACTAAAGGTATAAAAAGTAGACCGTTTATGTATAACACAGCGAAAGAACTTACTAAGATAGCTGGAGATACAGCGAAGGTGGTGTTCCGCAAATGATAGATATTGAAAATGAAATATTTACCAAAATAGCAACAACTCTTAGGGCGGAATTTCAACCGATTAATGTTTATGGTGAAATGGTTAAATCTCCAGCGGAATTTCCAGCTGTAATGATTGAGGAAAAGTCTAATGAGGTTTTAAGGTGGACTCAGGACAGTGGAAATATAGAAAACCACGTTTCACTAATGTATGAAGTAAATATTTATTCAAATAAAAGAGTCGGTAAAAAGACACAATGCAAAGACATTTTCAAAATTATAGATGGAGAATTTGCAGAATTAGGGTTTACGAGAACATTGAAAGAGCCTATCCCGAATGTGGAGGACGCTACCATATTTAGAATGATAGGCAGATATACCGCAATAGCGTCAACTGATAAAAGAATATTTAGGAGGTAATATAAATGGC
>JAAYTG010000091.1 GCA_012518075.1 Clostridiales bacterium
CCTTTATCAGCAACGACAATTACTCGACCAAAGCCGTAATCCTCCTTTAAATCGTGGAGCACAGGCATTAGAGTTTGAGAATCATTGGTGTTACCTTCAAACAACTTATAGCTAATGGGTAGGCCGGAATTATCCATAAGCAATCCCATTTGAACAATGGGGGTGGTACGGTGTTCCTTGGATACCCCCTTTTTACGGAATTCATCGGGTTCCTTAATCTCAAAATAATAATTAGTCACATCATAATAGACACTACTAGTATCCCTGCCATAGATCATACGAATCATTTCATGGATATGTAAAAGCAAATCATCCTTGTATAGATTAAAATAGTCTAAGGCCCTGTAGACATCATGAATCCCAAAATCAAAGTCCAGGAAAAACCTATCCATATTCTCAAAAGAATATTTCTTGGAGCTGGGATCCAGTGTCCTTAAGTACACAAGCATTTGAAATATATTATTAAGGGAATATTTTACAGCTAAACTTCTCTGTCTATTGATGAAAAAGTCATTAATCCTTAGATTATGGTAAAAATGACTTAAAACAGAAAAGCCTAAGTTTTTCCTCAAAGCAGTGGTAGAATCCACCTGTTCATTAGCGATAAACTGAAAATTTAATACCCTAGTAGCTTCTTTAGCCGCCTTAGTCATTTCTTTAGCAACTTGCCTAAAATGGGCAATAGGATCATCAAATTCTTTTTCTAAGTCATCCACATAGCCTAGGCTTTCAACGGTTCTTTGCTTAACCTTCTTTGTTTTAGGGTCCCTATACCCTTCAACAATAGTCAGGAAGGTTCGGCCCGTCCTCTTTTCAAATATTTTCTTTATATACATTTTTGCACCTCCCACCATTATACCATAACGGGGCATAACGCACAACTCCAAAATGAATAATATTTGACATAAAATAAACCCTGTTTCCATTGGGATAACAAGGTTCTAGGATTTCAAATTTAATAGTTTACTGCAAAACTCGGGAATCAATTTAAAAAAAGGCTTGACTTTAATTAGCTGGTCTTATATAATTAGTATAAAACTGAAAAAATAAATCGTTTCTTAGTTTATGTATTTTACAAGCAGAATGATAATCGCACAGGAAAAGATATACTGGAGCATCTAGAGAAAAACTGTTAAGAAATCTATTGGAACTGGTAATAACACTATAGTTGCTTGGGGATATAATATCAATTTAGTCATTGTAATAAGCAGGGTTAGATATAGTGAGTAATAGCCATATAAGAAAGTGCAAAAAAGGTGCTAGCTCAATATCAGGATCTATCAGAAGAGTCATCAGACATAGATTCCACACCCCAACAAATTCGCCAACTAAAAACGGTTCAAGGTAAAACAACTGGGAATAAAACCCTTATCTAATATATAAAAAAGACGAATGTACTGTAACCTATTAAAGCGGTATTTACAATCATTGGCCTTAATTCACCAATGCATTATCATCAGATAGCCAATAAGGGGCTGAATAGGGGGTATGGAGAGGATAATGCCGTGCCCGGCTATTTCCTAGATATTATGCATGGGTATATATACGATATATTCGGTGAAGAGAGCTTCTTTTACATCCTTTGCCTAGGTGTTCTAGATCGAAATATTATTTGGGAACGATTGCTTATCTATCAACGAGTTTGTAGCCTACGCTAATACATACATATCTATCGTTAGATATATGGACTATTACTGCAATATAAGAATTTATTCTTCAAGGATAATACTTACCACCGGCAGAATATTATCTAGCTATATTAGCAGACGAAATTCAGTCATCCTTGCTTAAGCTATAGAACTATTATTATCCTAGGAATTAAGATGAGTTTTAATCAGTGGAAAGATATTGACTGAATGCTTAGGAAACATAAAAGATCATTGGTCTAGCAATGGCATAGAACATAGGCTAATTAATATTCTTGTTATATACGTTTTAGCAATAATATGTGGAATGAGTTACTGAACACAAATTGAGGAATTTGGGAATACAAAGGGGGAATGACATGGAATGAGTGGAATATAATATATTAGATTGTCCTGTGCAATAATCTTTGTTTAGCTTATGGGATATGGAGAGGGAGGATGAATTAATATGAACTACAAAACTGAGGCTGTAAAAACAACAGTAGTAGCAAAGGCAAAGGTTGGTTGGTCTCAGCAATTTTGGTATGCTATAAAGAAGGACTGGCGCTTATATAGTCTGTTGTTTTTGCCATTACTACATTATATAGTTTTCCAATACATACCTATGTATGGGGTAATTATTGCATTTAGAAGATATCAACCCGGGGGAGCTGTATATGGCAGTGAGTGGGTTGGACTAAGATATTTCCGGATGTTTTTTAGAGACCATGGATTTTGGCGTGCGTTTAGAAACAACTTAGTTATAAGTATTGAGTATCTTGTAATAAGTTTCCCTTTCCCTATAATTTTTGCTTTGCTGCTTAATGAGTTAAAAAACTTTAAATTTAAGAGAATTGTTCAAACAGTTTCATACCTACCTCATTTTATCTCGACTGTTATAATAGTGGGAATGCTCAAAGAGATGCTATCTCCATCTATAGGTATTATAAATATGGCTCTAAAGGCGCTTACAGGCAATACAATTGATTTCCTTTCCGAACCAAGGTGGTTTAGGACTATTTATATAGCATCGGGTATTTGGCAGCAGCTGGGCTGGAACTCCATAATATATCTTGCGGCGCTATCTAATATAAATCCCGAACTATACGATGCTGCTAAAGTGGATGGCGCAAACAGGTTTCGGCAAACACAATATGTTACAATCCCTGGAATATTACCTACTGTCATGATACTTCTAACATTGAATATTGGGAGTTTAATGAGTGTAGGTTTTGAAAAGATACTTTTACTCTACAGTCCCTTAACCTATGAGACTGCGGACGTAATTTCTACTTTTCTATACAGAATGGGTTTAATTAATAATAATTATAGCCTAGGTGCCGCGGTTGGTCTATTCAATTCCATTATAGGGGTAATTCTACTAACTTCTGCGAATTTCCTTTCGAAGAGGACGACCGATAGCGGCTTGTGGTAAGAAAAGGGGGGGATTCAAATTGAAATCCAGATTACAAAATAAAATAAGTGTGTTTAATATAATCAATACCTTAATAATGATTTTTGTAGTAATAATTACATTATATCCTTTTCTCTATTTAACTTCCATATCTATGAGTAGTGAAAAATTTGTTTATTCAGGGGATGTTACATTTTATCCTAGAGGCTTTACCCTAAGAACATATAAAGTCTTATTAAAGGATACCAGCTTTTGGATTAGTTACAAAAATACAATAATGTATACGGTATTAGGAACGATAATATCATTGACCCTAACTGTCCTATTGGCATACCCCTTATCCAAAAGAGATTTAAAAGGCAGAGGTGTTTTCCTGGGAATTATCCTTTTTACGATGTTTTTTAGCGGTGGTTTGATTCCCACTTATTTATTGGTAACCAGGATGTTACGTATGAGAAACACCATATGGGCTGTGGTTATCCCAGGTGCCTTAAGTACTTTCAACGTTTTAATTACACGAACATTTTTTGAGGGGCTACCTGATGAACTTGAGGAAGCAGCGGCGATTGATGGGATGAACACCTATGGAATATTACTTAAAATTGTTTTACCACTCTCAAAGCCAATCCTAGCTACAATGGGATTATTCTATGCAGTTGGCATGTGGAATAACTGGTTTGGCCCATTTATATATCTTGATACAAAATCGCTATTTCCAGTATCTCTATATTTAAGAAATATAATTGCTGGAGCTCAAAGCACAAGAGAAGTAACAGGGGGAGACGTTGAAGGGTTTGGCGATATAGAGGCGACTATAAAATCTGCTAGCATGATAGTGAGTGCCCTCCCGATAATAATGGTATATCCTTTTATTCAAAAATACTTTGTTAAGGGAGTAATGATAGGTTCTTTGAAAGGGTAAGCTCATGAAATTTAATGAGTTTTATCTTAGCATTATAAGGGAGGTGACTTAAGATAATAGCTAACAAGTTTTAGTGATATGATGTTTAAGTTCACAAAGGATCAAAAATTAAGGAGGATATAATAGTGAAAAAGAGAACATTATTATTTGTATCATGTGTTTTAATGATATCCTTGTTAGGCGTGGTGATTACTGGCTGCGGTGGTACTAAAACAACAGGGGAATCTGTCGTTAATGGTGACGAAAACGATACAAATGAAAAGCCCGATACAACACCATCTAATAATGAGGCTGATCTTGCTGAGGACGATAGCGTTTTTCCACCAGCTGAACCTGTAACATTTACAATGCTTTACAGGGATCATCCAGGTTACCCTTATAATGAAGACTGGATAGTGTGGGAGGAAATTGAAAAGAGAGCTAATGTAACCCTGGACGTTATAGTAGTACCAATGAGTGACTATGGAGAGAAAAGAAACCTCCTTATTAGTTCAGGAGAAGCACCAGAAATTATACCCAGTACTTATCCAGGGGAGGAATCAGCATATATACCTGCAGGAGCTGTTATACCTGTCAGCGATTACGTTGATCTAATGCCCAATTTCCTGGAAAAGGTTGAAGCATGGGATATAGAGGAGAACCTAAGAAATATTAGACAAAAAGATGGGAAATATTATGTATTACCGGGGTTGCGTGAAATAGTTGTTGGTGAATATTCATTGGCAATAAGAACAGACATCTTTGAGGAGCATAACGTTTCGATACCCGATAGCTACGATGATTTATATGATGCACTAAAGCAGCTTAAAGAAATAGATCCTGATGGTTATCCGTTCTCGGATAGGTGGGAGGGAAATTCATTACTCTCACAAGCAGCAACTAACTTTGATGTGCAAGCAGGTTGGGGTGCTGGTAATGGAATGCGTTATAATGAAGAAAATGATGAATTTTGCTTCTATCCTATAGTAGATGATTATAAAGATTTTTTAGCATATTTCAACAAATTGATTAAAGAGGGTCTAATGGATCCTGAATCATTTACCCAGGAAGATGAAACTGCTGTTAACCAGAAGTTTGCTATGGGTAAAGGTTATGTTATATCTACTAATACACAAGAAGTAATCTCAATGCGCAATAAGATGAATGAAACCTTGGGTGAGGGCAACTTCCAGGTTGATATAATACCGCCATTAGCAGGACCTAAAGGAAGAATTGCTTCTTCAAACAAGCTAGATAATGGTATAATCATATCAAGCAATGCTTTAAATAATCCAAATTTTGAGGTTCTTATGAAGTTTGTTGACTGGTTATGGTATAGTGAAGAGGGTCAGATTCTAACCAAGTGGGGAGTGGAGGGAGTAACCTATACAAAAGAAGGTGACGAGTATAAAGTTCTACCAGGGTTAAAATTCACCTCCCTAGGAATCAATGCGGAAGATGAAGAAGCTAAGGATCTTAGAGATGATTTTGGTATGAACAACGGGGTATTTGTCTTCTCTATGTATAATGGTCATAAAGAACTAATGTATTCTTATATGACAGAAGAAGCGAGGAATCTTACACAGGCAGTGAATGAATTAAGCACATTTAGAAACCCAGACCCGCCCGTATTGATGGATGAGGCTCAAAGAGAAGAACACACAATGATAAGCCAGGCTTTGATGGATTATGTAAATCAGATGACCCTGCAATTTATTGTCGGGGAGGCTGACCTTGAAACAGACTGGGATGGCTTTGTAAACGAATGCAAAACCAAAGGTGCTGATACACTTATTCAAATGACAAACGATATATATGATGAGACAAAATAGGTGTTAGTATAGGTAAAGCTAGGGCGGTGTAAATAATTTTGTGTATCTCCCCTTTCCTGGCAAATATTTAACTAGTTAAACTCTGTGCTAAATCTTCTTGTTTTGAAGCACAATGCTACATTATCGTAAGTATAGCACCGCCAACTTATGGTAATATTATACATTAGTTCTACCTATTCATAGGATAGGACAATGCCGAAGAGTAACTCAAGTGGTTATTAGATTTCTGTACAGGAACGGGTGGCACGTCGCTGCCCGTTTCCCATTTTTAGGGGAACCAAGGACTGAACTTTAGAGATCTAGTGACTTAACTCCCAGACTCTATGTATGTACCTAGCGTGGATGATGGCCTAGCGGTGAAAGCCGGTTGTGGGTTTGGCTGGCAGATATATGGGAAGGGAAATTTAGGGAATCCAATAAAGATAAATAGGGGGGTACAAAAGATTAATAACAAAAATTCTTTATATAATTGTTGGCTAGGGTTAAAAAGGATTCGGGATGAGGATTTAAGACAAAAATATAAAAAATATTGTAAAAACATTTTTTATAAGAGTAACGACACTATTATCCTAACAGCTATTGGTGAGTTGGAATCTGCAATAAACCGACTTTTTGATGTAGAAGTAAAAACTTACGCTGAGCATCCGGGAGGCTCATATATCTTTGTGGGAACCTTAGAGGATGCCTTAGGGGAAGGATATAAAATTAACATAGAACTAGAACCAGAGGGGTTCTTAATTCAGCATCTTGTTCAGACTGGAAGAAACACTTTATTAATAGTAGGAGAGAATAATAATGGAGTGCTTTATGGAGTCTTTGATTTCATTAAATCCATTTGCTGCGGTAAAAACATGGACGAAATTGGGAATGTGGATTTCCCTCGTAATCAGTTAAGGCTCATAAACCACTGGGATAATATAAATGGAAATATAGAAAGAGGCTATGCAGGACAATCAATTTTCTATAAGGATAACCAAGTTGTTAAAGACATGGTAAGAATTAAAGATTATGCTCGGCTTTTATCCTCTGTGGGAATTAACGGAATAGTTATAAACAATGTTAATGTACATAAATATGAGACAAAATTTATAACGGAAGAATATCTTCCTGATATAGCTATATTGGCGGATATTTTCTGTGCTTACGGGATAAAGACTTATTTGAGCGTTAATTTCGCAGCCCCTATAGAGATAGGTAAGCTACCCACAGCTGATCCTCTTGATCCCCAAGTAAAGAAATGGTGGAGTAAAGTTACAGAAACAATATATAGCTATATTGAAGATTTTGGTGGATTTATTATAAAAGCAGATTCAGAATTTAGGCCTGGCCCTTTTACCTATGGACGGAACCATGCGGATGGGGCTAATATGTTAGCGGAAGCTTTAAAGCCTTACGGTGGAATTTTGATATGGCGATGTTTTGTATATGATTGTATGGTAGATTGGCGAGACAGATCTGTAGATAGGGCTCGGGCTGCTTATGATAATTTTAAGCCTTTGGATGGTAGGTTTGCCGATAATGTAATACTTCAAGTCAAGAACGGGCCAATGGATTTTCAAATAAGAGAACCAGTATCGCCATTATTTGGTGCGATGGAAAAAACTAATCTAATGATGGAATTTCAAATAACTCAAGAATACACAGGACAGCAAAAACATCTATGTTATCTAGTACCTATGTGGAAAGAAACCTTGGATTTTGATACTTATGCAAAGGGAGAAGGATCCTACGTAAGCAAGGTAGTGGATGGTAGTTTGTTTAATAATAAATATAGTGGTATAGCCGGAGTCTCAAATGTTGGTGATAGCAAGTGTTGGACGGGACATCCCCTCGCACAGGCTAATTTATATGGGTTTGGCCGGCTGTCATGGAATCCTGAAATGACATCCGAGGAGATTGCAAGAGAATGGGTACTGCTCACTTTTGGATCAAAGGGCAAAGTTATGAACACAATAATGTCCATGTTGATGGATTCTAGGGATATATATGAAAATTATACAAGTCCCTTGGGCATCGGTTGGATGGTTAATCCAGGACATCACTATGGACCTAGCGTAGATGGTTACGAATATTCTCATTGGGGCACCTATCATTATGCTGACTTTAAAGGTATAGGTGTAGATAGAACAGTAGCTACAGGCACAGGTTATACAGAGCAATACAGGGAGCCAGTATCTAGTATGTATGAAAATATAGAGGATTGTCCTGAAGAACTGTTGCTATTTTTCCATCATGTACCATATATCTATAGGCTTAAATCAGGAAAAACCCTTATACAACATATATATGATACACATTTCGGGGGAGTAGAGCAGGTAGCACAAACTATTGAAAGATGGACCGACTTGTTAGGAGAAATTCCACAAGAAATCTACGACCTAGTTTTATCAAAGTTAGAAATTCAGTTGAAAGATGCAAAAGAATGGAGAGACGTGGTAAATACGTATTTTTATAGAAAAACGGGTATTAAGGATACTCATGGCAGGAAAATATTTGAATAGCCTATAATTGCACAGATTAAGAAAGGGATAATTATGTTAAAAGCGCCCAAGATTTATTTTGCATTGAAAGATGTATAATTTTAATGGATAAAAATTTGGATTATAACCCCGAAGATGATAGGAGTTCAATAAGTGATTATATGGAAACTATAAGCTTTAGACAGCCTTATGATTGGTATATAATGGATGAGACTGCTCTGTATCTGCGGAACTATGCTTGAGTTTCCGCAAAAACATTTGAGTAGACATGTAAATGATGGTCAATAGAAAGAATGAAGTCCAATAAGCATAAAAAAGCATCATATTTGGGATAAAAACAAGAAAAACCTCCTGATGTTTGGTATAATTTTGTTAGCTGGCAAAATGCTACTAAACAAATCAAAGGAGGCCTTTCATGTTCTATTCTACCACAAATGTTTACGCAACGAAACGAGAAGCGGTTAATTTTTCAAAAAAATTAGCACAGGAAAAGAATCGGGTTGAATCCAAGTTCGTTACTCAATCTATTTATGGCATTTTAAAATCTGGCAGCATTGTTCTGAAAAAGATTGGAACAGCATTAAATGAGCGTATTAACATTAAAAACACCATTGATCGTCTCAGTAGAAACCTTCAGCGTCCTATGTCACCAGAGATCCAAAGAAACTATACTGCCAAAATGGCAGGTACCCTAGGCAAACGACCTGTCATATTGGTGGACGACTCTGATGTAATTAAACCCTATGGTCAAAAATTTGAATCATTAGGTGAAGTACGAGACGGGTCCAGCAAAGATAAAAGGATCGAGAAGGGATACATGGTCACAGAAATCGTCGGGTTAACGGCCAAAGAAAAACAACCTGTCAGCCTATTCTCACATGTGCACTCATCCAAAGAAAAGAGCTACAAATCAACCAATACAATACTATTCCAAGGATTAATGCAAGTTATTGATACCCTGACTGAGAAAGCTACATTTGTTTTTGACAGAGGCTATGATATGAACGCCTTATTTGATTTTATGTACAAACATAAGCAAAATTTCGTCATTCGGTTAAAAGAAAATCGGAAATTGTTTTGGAAAGGGAAATGGTTTAAATCTGCTACACTCAGGGATTCGCGTAAAGGAAAAATCAAAACGTCACTTACATTTAGAATAAATGGAAAAGAAAAGCGGGAAACAGTTTACATCAGCCATTTGAATGTGAAGATCACTGCAAGCAGGAACATGGTTAACCTTATACTGGTTTACGGGCTCGGAGAAAAGCCCATGATGTTAGCGACAAACGAAATCATTCAAGGCAAAGAAGATGTCATTCGTATCGTGAGAATTTACATGTCAAGATGGCGTGTTGAAGAATATTTTCGATTTAAGAAACAACATTTTGGCTTTGAGAATTTCAGGGTGAGGAGCCTGACATCGATTAATAATCTGAACCAGCTTTTGACATATGCTATCGGTTTGATTGGTTTACTCGCTGAAAAGAAAAGTACAAATCAGTTACCGTGTAAGCTTATACGCAATGCAAGATCCCTTCGCAAAGACGTATCATTTTACTATTATCAATTGGCGGAAGGGATTCAATCTACACTAGCGCATGCAAAAGAGGGTGTTCAAAGATGGTTCAAGATACGAGATAGCGGACCACGACAGCTGGAATTTAAGCTTGCTTGCTAAGTAAATCACTGTTAATTGTATATACCAAAAAGAGCCTAGACTAGGCTCTGCTTAAGGCTTGCCAAAATGGCTGTATTTCATATTTACAAGTTAACAAAACTCTAATTCGCACTGATTTACTTGATTTATTATTTTTGACCTGTTGTATTTTGCGTTTTGCGGAAACTCAAA
>JAAYTG010000092.1 GCA_012518075.1 Clostridiales bacterium
AGGAAACTAACCCTAAAAGTATCCCTACTCCTCCAATTGCATACCCAATAGCAAGGCGCTTTTTAAACCTAATATGGATATTATCAATCTCTGCACAGAGCTTATCTTTGTCCTCCCATAATTCATTTAAATCAAGAGTTAGTTGTTCTATACTTTTATTGTGCTTTGCGTCATTATCCTTTTAGGCACTTTAGGAGCTATCAAGCATTGCCAGCTTTTCATTTAATGTATCCAACTGTTTTTGGCTTTCTTTTATGTAGATTTCCTTTTCCTGTTTTAACTTATCTATTTCTTCTACTTGGGAATCTAAGAAGTCTTTTATACTTATTATTTGGTCTTTATTTTCCCTAACCTTTTTAGCTGATTTTATAGCTTCACCTAAATAGTCCTTGGCCATTTCGATATATCTATTATCTCTTATCTGATTGGTTGCTTCATGCTTATTTACAGCATCCATGATGCCGCCTAGACTACGATATTATTCATGGTTGTTTTCCATATATGGCATTACTCTCTCTTTCCCATTAAATATTAGTTGACTCATTCTTCTAGTGCAAAAGTTATGGCTCTATGAGTATAGATAGATACCAAAGTTTTTAATTGCAGATAAATTATATACCTTTTTTCCACATTTTAAAGCTAATTCTTAAACATAAGCATGAAACGATTACATTGATTGTGATAACTATATATTATATAATAGGAAAAGAAGGATAATAATGGATTAAGTTGGGGGAGAGTTATGCTAGAAATCAAGGATGTGACAAAGAAATATGGCAAGATACTGGCTGTAGATGAAATGAGCTTTGAGGTAGGCAAAGGCGAGATAGCCGTTCTATTAGGTCCTAATGGTGCAGGCAAGAGCACTATTATAAAATGCATCGCCGGTCTACTACAGTATGACGGAGAGATTACTGTAGAGGGACATATGAACAAGGAACTTGAGGCCAAACAGATTATCGGATATGTTCCTGAAACAGCAGCACTATTCGATGCCTTAACGGTACAAGAGCATATAGACTTTATCGCCAAGGCTTATCGGTTAAAGGATTATGAGAATTATGCTAATGAGCTTTTTGAGCGGTTTGATTTGAGCGATAAAAGGGGTAAGCTGGGCAGAGAATTATCCAAGGGGATGCAGCAAAAGGTAAGTATATGTTGTGGTGTAATTATAAGACCGAAAGTGGTTTTATTTGATGAACCTATGATTGGACTTGATCCTAAGGCTATCAAGGAATTTAAGAGGCTCTTTATGGAATTGAAAGAGCAGGGGTGCTCAGTGCTTATCAGTACTCATATTATAGATACAATTAAAGAGGTTTGGGATAGGATTCTTATAATGAATCAAGGGAAGATTGTAAGCAATATCCTTAGAGATGAGATAGGTGATGAGGAAGAAATAGAAGAGCGATTCTTTGCAGCTACAGGAGGAGTCCAATGAGTGCATTAGTATATATTCTAAGGAAATCCTTGAAGAACACCATCAAAGGACTCATTCGAAAGCCAGCTCCATTAATAGCTTATATCATAATCGCCGGTTTCATTATAGCCCCGTCTATTTTCTCAGGACCAACAAACCAAGAGGCGGCTGTATTAAAAATTGATATGGAACTGGCAAAAGCTATTTTTACAGGTTACACCTTATTTTTATTAGTGCTCTCTATTTTATCTTCTCTGAATGGAGCCTCATTTTTTAGAATGGCCGATGTCAATATGCTTTTTCCCACCCCCATAAAAGCTGGGTATATCTTAATCTATGGATTTATCAAACAGCTTGGTACTAATATTATGGTAATGCTCTTTTTGGCACTACAGTATCCAAACTGGAAGAGAAGTTTTGGATTAATTGATGGTGCTGGTTGGATATTGATGACTACCTATTTGCTCCTTGTTACCATCACTTCCCTTCTAGGAATGATATTGTATTCCTATGTATCCAAGAAACCTAAGAGGGTAGCTAGGGTAAGGAAAATTATATATGGCTCTCTAATTATTTTTCTACTACCTATCCTTATAAACACCTTCAAGACTGGTAATGTCTTAGATAGTATCGGTCAATGGCTTTCAAATGATTATCTAAAGTTTATACCTATTATTGGGTGGTTTAGAGAGATACTTATGGGATCACTTACAGGTATTAATGGTGAGGTATGGCTATATACTTCTTTAACCCTAATAGTAACAATAGCTGCTTTTATTGTTATATACCGTATGGATACAGAGTTCTATGAAAATGTTATTGCCGGAACCGAGCTCAAAGAAGCTATGCTAAAAGCATCTAAGGAAGGTAAAACGGCTCATGTCAGCTCTATCCGAAGGTATAGAAAAGTTAATGCAAAGTTTACTCTAGAAGGTAGCCTAGCTGTCTTTCAAAAGCAGATGCTAGAGAAAAGAAAGAAGGGATTTTGGCTCCTTCCCACCAGGACAATAGTCATGGTTGTTGGTGCCATAATAGCTGCACTGTCAATTCCGGCAGACAATATAGAATTGATGCTTGGAATATTGGGGGTAGCTGCTTACCTAATGCTTATTTTGAATATGGCTACCGCCTGGGAGAGCGATATATCCTACCACTATATCTACCTTATTCCAGAAAGCCCATTCAAAAAAATGTTAGCCTCCACCTGTGTTGGAGTTATCTATATGTTTATTGAGGGGATCCTGGTTTTTGGAATTATCGGGCCCATATTAAAGATACCTTTTTGGATTACCTTTTCAGCTATCTTGGTTTATTCCGTTCTAGGGACAGTCTTTATATACTCGGATTTGGTTGTCAGGCGGATGTTTGGAAAAATTCACGGCAATATCCTGCGGATTTTCTTCCGTATTCTTTTGCTCCTTATAATAATCGCAATCTCTGTAGTTCCGGCCGTCCTAACCTTTGTATTAACTAACAATTATGCACCAGCCCTCTTTATTTCCGCACTTATTAATATGGTAATGGTACTACTATTTATGTGGATAGGCACAGGCCTCTTTAAATATCCGGAACTATCCTAAAGGCTATTTTACTGATCTATCTTTCAGCATTTAATATAAGGATAGTCTGTTTTTTTGTCGATTTTTAGCAGCTAATAGTGTAAAATCATAGTAAGAGAGTGCCAGAAGGGGGAGACTTAAAATAGACATTCTAAACTCTACAGATTACTATTACAATTACAAGCAGGTTGGCCGGGTGGGCGAGGATGATATTTTGGTATTTATCCATCACAAGCTTCAAGATACCATGACCAGAAAAGCCAGATACTCTATTATTCGAAGAACCTTTGGCTTGGTTTTGGGCAGTAAGATAAAAACTAAGAATCAATATATTATACATATAAATCATGTAATACCCTTGGGTAGACTAAAGCTTAACAAGGATCCGAGAGCATTGTCAGATAAAAAATGGAAGGATCTAGAGACTAGAATATATAATACATACCCAACCCAGGAAATCCTTGGATGGTATGGCATAAGAGATGGCATGGAAGCAATGCTTACCGAGCAGGATCAACGTATCCATCGGGAGTTTTTCACCAAATCTTGGCAGATTATCTATCTGTTAGATAGCTTAAATCAATCTAGCAACTTATTTTATTGGGATAGAGACAAGCTGAGACTACTGAAAGGCTATTATGAATACCAGGATAAAGATACAGAAGAAGCACCAGTCCGTGAGAATAGAGCTAAGTGGGCCAAAAGAGGGTTAATAGTGGGATCTTGTGCTATATTGCTGGCTCTTGGCTTGCCCCTTTTATATGAGTACTATGGGAAGAGGCAATTTGAAAACCATAATCATAAAAGCATCATAGAAGATGAGGATACAAGTGGAAATATGGATAAAACACCGACCCAACAGTCTTCTAAGATCTCTGAGCCTATTGCCAATGCAGAAAAGGAGCTAGAGGAATATGCTAAGAAGATTGCTCAGTTAGAGAGCAAGCTGGAGGAAAAGGAGAAGGACCTCCAGGAACTCAAGGAGAACATCGCCTCAGAGGAAGACCACCAGGAGAATATACCTTCAGACCAGGTAACTATTTATATAATTCAAAGAGGGGATAACCTATATAAGATTAGCCAAAAGTTCTATGATACCGAGGCTTATGCTCAGACCCTGGCAAGAATAAATAGGATAGAGGACCATAGATCCTTGACCATAGGAAGCTATATTATTATTCCCGGCCTAGAAGAAATAGAAAATATGGAATAAAGCCTTAATTTTATCTAAAGTTTTTTGCTAAATCTTCCGATATAAAGGTAGGAAACAATTGGGAGGTATAGGAGATGAGAGTAGAAAACATTTCGTCTATTGACACGACTTTCAATGTAAAGCCGACTAGTATTCACAAAGAGAAGATAGATTCTGGTCATGGCATCGCAAATAGAAGTGGATACCTTAAGGAGTTGCCGAAAAACTTTAAAACTACGGACCCCAAAAGCTATGAACCTGTAACCATAGGTGAATTAGAGCTTATTGAAGCTATTGAGCGGGCTAACGATACTTTAAAGGGAGTCAATACTAGCTTTAAGTTTTCTATTCACGAAAAGACCAGGGAGATCATGGTTCAGATCATAAATAGCGAAACCAATGAAGTGGTCCGAGAGATCCCTCCTGAGAAGGTGCTGGATATGGTGGCTAGGATGTGGGAGTTGGCTGGGATTATTGTGGATCGACATATCTAGCTTTTTGACATCCAGGATCTTTATACTTATTTATATAATGGGATATTAAGAATCAAATGTTAGAAATAGGAAGCTGATGAATTTCCTATAAATGGGCTATGGATAGATAGTGTAATTACTATAAACTGGCAAGAATATAGGACGTTAAGATTAAAAACCAAGAAGATAGAGAGGAGAACATTATGGGCATGAATTCTATGTACTCAACAAATAGAATTAGATTCGGTGGATTGGCCAGTGGTCTGGACACTGATTCCATAGTTAGGGATTTGATGAGAATTGAGCAGATGAAGGTGGATAAGCTCAAACAGGAAAAGCAAGTTTTGGAATGGCAGAAGGAAGACTATCGCAACACCACCAATCTGCTAAGGGGATTTTATGATGAGTATTTTGATATCCTCTATGCAAAAACCAACATGACTTCGGCAAGTACCTACAATACCTTAAAGATAGAATCAAGTAATGCTAAATATCTAACTGCTACGGCAAGTCCTGGGGCACATGTATCAAGTAAAACTATTACTGAGATAAGCTTGGCCAAAGCTGCCTATGTAGAAGGTAAATCTGCCTCAGCACAGATTAGAAGCAGTGAATTGTCTGGCAGCCTTAATTTAGAAGGTCAGTCCATCATCATGACAGTAGATGGTGTAACCAGAAGGATTGAGCTCGGTCAGGGTGATAGCGGAGATTATGCCGACCTAGAGGCTTTTGCCAATTATCTGGAGGAACAGATAGCAGAAGCTTTTGGTCATGATCCTAGCAATAAACGTGTTCAAGTGAGTGTACCGGAAGGTGAGGGCTACTTAACTATAGAATCAAATACCAGTGCTATTACCATTAATGACTATATAATAGGTGTGGAAGGCACGGATTTAGGTTTTTCAGTTAATCAAAGTAACCGTATAGACTTAGACTCTACCATAATTGAACTGGAGTTGAATGAGCAATTTGATGAAGGCTTGAACCGGGTTGACAATACCCTTAGCTTTACTATAAATGGTGTGGACTTTACCTTTAGTGGCAATGATACTCTTCGCACCGTCATGAACCGTATCAACAATAGCGATGCCGGGGTGACACTAACCTATAATTCACTAACCGACAGGTTTTCACTAACCAACAAGAACACTGGTGCTGCTCAGACCTTAACCTTTGATGATAGTGAATCAGGTGGCAATTTCTTAAAAGCTCTAGGGCTAAAGGCTGATGGAGCCCAGGTCAATCAAGGCAAGGATGCTA
>JAAYTG010000093.1 GCA_012518075.1 Clostridiales bacterium
AGATACGATCCTTTAGAAGTTCGCAGCTCTCCAGAAGGTCTAAGCTTTCATCGTTATTTAGAATTATAATGCGGTTGAAAGAATCAAAAAAGATATAGATATGCTGGTTACCAGCAAAAAAGGATTTAACCAGATTCATTACCTTAATGTTCTTTATATACCTGAGCTCTTCATCTTCCTTTTCTAGGTGATTTATTATAAGGCTAGCCACCTGAAAACTCTTATATCTAAACTGTATATTTAGGAAATAAAGCTTTTCTTTAATGGCTTTTTCATTTTCAATTCCCCCTGTAATAAGCTCACACAAAAAGCGTTCCTTTAAATAGGGTATACTATCATAAAGCTGTTTTCTTAGCCGCTTGTAGTCCTCTTCTTCCTCTCTTTCCTCTTCAATAATAGATTTAAGCTTAGATAGAGTATTGAATACATCTTCGTCATTTATAGGCTTTACAAGAAAATCTGATACTCCCAGCTTAATGCTTTCTTGTGCGTAAGTGAAATAATCATATCCTGTAAGCACTACAAATTTAGTATGAGGATACTTTTTGGATGCAATATTTATTAGCTGCATTCCGTCGATGACCGGCATATGGATATCGGTAAAGACAATATCTACTGGATTTGATTCAAGAATTTGAAGTGCTTCACCGGCATTGGAAGCTTCAGCAATAATTTCCATGTTAAAATCATTCCAATTAATACACTTTTTCAGTAGGTTGCGCTGCAATCTTTCATCATCTACTATTATAACCTTTATAGTATCAGGCATTCTACTCAGTTTCCTCCTTAATTAAGGGTATCTTAATGGTGACGGTTGTACCCTGACCTTCTTTGCTTTCAATGCTAAATACATCCGGATGGCTGTAATGAATCCCTAGTCTTTCCATTGTTAGTTTCAAGCCTACACCGCCAGAGTGTCCCTCCTTTATGGCTCTAACAGTTTCCTCACTCATACCAAGACCATTGTCCGATACCTTGAGCTCGACACTATCCTCAGTATAGAGGGCTTCAAGGGTAATTATCCCACCCTTAGCCAGGGGCTCAATGCCATGGTCAAAAGCGTTCTCTACCAAAGGCTGTAGAATTAGTCTAGGGATTTTATAATCGAATACCTTGCTTTTAATTCTATTAGCCTATCAAACCATTCTTGTTTTTTTAGACTGTCCAGGCTTATGGCCTTTGGAGTATCATTTTCAATGTAGTATTTATTTCCTGACAAATCTAAGATATAGATAGAGGAAATGGTATTATCAAAATTGATAAATTCAGCAAGGTAGTTTGATACCTTGATTTGATTATCAAAAGTAATATTTCTACCTATAAGGGAATCTTGTATTAGACTATTGGAGATAAGGATTTTGGATTGATTATTTACAGTATCTAAAATAGTATCAAAATTGTTGGAGATTGACTCAGCAGTTTCTAGGGACATCTGTTTTATCATATTTAGGGTATAATTATTGTTGATTCCTTGGTAGGAGAAAGTGACTGCCACAAAAAAAACAATAAACATAATAGAGTAGCTTATAATAACTTTAGTTGTAAGACTTAAGTCCATGAACCCTTTACTCATTCTTTTGATACTTATCTTCATTAATAATCTCCTCTCATAGAAGGTCTATAGTAGTAAGATTGTAAGATTTATTTTATCAAAATCTGGGGCTCCTAGTTATAATCATCTAACCCAAATAGGATTATCATAGATTTTTTGACACTGGTAAAACAATTAAAGAATGGGGACAGATTCTATAGTAAAGCTCTTTTGAGATTCATGGTTTCATTAAATATTTTACTAGAAGAAGATAATTCCTTCAAGTGACAGGAAGATTTGGTAAAATAATTTGAGAGTTGAGTAAAATAATTACCTTCACATTTTCGTAATTTGGTCTAAAATGAGTGGCGTAACATATAAAACACATAGGAGGTAATGACTAATGAAAAGTTTCACAAGTTTCATCAAAGATTCAAGACGATTGGCAGCGATACTATTGGCAGTAGTTATCCTTTTGAGTGTATCTGCATGTGCTACTACTGAACCACAGAATCAAACCAACCTTGATTCACAGAATGAAACCAACGATCCAGATCAATCTTCCAATGAAGGGGAAGACACTGATGCTGAGCAAATAACCCTTGAGTATTGGGATGCATGGCCAGGAGACCCACAGAAATCTATTATGGATGGCATTATAGAGGAATGGAATAAGAACAATCCTGGTATCCAAGTAGTCAGAAGCACCACTGCAAATGATCCATATAAAACGAAGATCAAGACAGCAATTGCTGCTGATGAGGCGCCAGATGTTTTCTTTTCATGGCCACAAGGTTTCACCAAGCCTTTTGTTGATGCTGGAAAAGTACTCCCTATAGATGAATACCTTACTGATGACATCAAGGCCCAAATACTGCCTGGTGCATTAGTAGAGTTTGACGGAAAGACTTACGGTGTTTGCTGTACTCAGCAAGTTGGGACCTTCTTTGTTAACACTAAGATTCTTTCTGATCATGATCTATCGGTACCCAAAACCTGGGATGAACTTGTCAACGCAGCAAAGGTGTTGAAGGAAAACGGTATCGTTCCCCTGGCTGTCGGTCAAAAAGATCTATGGCCCGGAATGTGGTACTATAACCAGATTGCCCTGCGTATGGCTGGTCCTACCATGGTTGTTGACGCTTTGAACAAAAAGGCATCTTTTGATTCTGAACCCTTTATCAAAGCTGCCGAAAAACTTCAGGAACTTGTGGAAATTGGAGCCTTTGATCCAAATGTACTAGCCATTAGTAGAGACGAATCCGAAGTTGACTTCTTCTCAGGAAAAGCAGCAATGTACTATGGCCTAAATGCTGCTGCAGGAAATATCGCTGGATCAGAAGTTGATGGACAAATAGAAGTTCATCCTTTCCCAGCTATTGAAGAAGGAGCAGACCATACCAGCTATGTTGGTGGAGGAGCAGTAACCTTCCTTGCTTCAAATAACACAGAGCATAAAGAAGAAGCTGCTAAGCTTGCCATTTACCTATCCCAAGCTACTTCTGATCAGCTTTTCCTTACAGGAAATGCATTACCTATGTGGGATTACAGCAAGTTTGACGAATCAGAACTAGATCCAATCCAGCTAGAGATAATGGAAAACATTGCAAAGCCCGCAGAAGGAAATGTATCCGCATGGGACATTTTCCTACAAGGAGAAGATGCAGAGATGCACAAACAGCTGGTTGCTGAAATATTTGGTGGTGTAACAACACCAGAAGAATTTGGCCAAAAGATGCAAGCCGCTCTAAACGAATAATAAGCAGTATTAGGCCAGATATTGATTCCCCTGCCGGCCTCAATGATCGGCAGGGGAAATTTATATCCTATCCAAGACAAGAGTTTTTATAAGAAAGGAAGATAATAAGGTGCAAAAGCTGTTAGGTGATAAGAAAGCAATTTTCCTATTTATTTTTCCCACCTTTTTGATATTCACAGTGATTGTAATCGTACCTATATTTTTCTCGGTTTACTATAGCGCCCTAGATTGGGATGGCTTTTCCGAGGGTATATTTGTAGGATTCAAAAATTATATAGATTTGTTTCAAAATAATATAGACGGTTTCCCCAAGGCTGTACTTAATTCCTTGCTGCTAGCTGTTCTTTCAGTTGGTATACAATTGCCAATTGCTTTAATACTAGCACTTACCCTGGCAAGAGGAGTTAAGGGTGAAAAAACATTCAGGACCGTTTATTTTATTCCTGTTATCATATCTACTGTAATTATCGGTCAGCTGTGGAGCAGAATATATAATCCGGACTACGGTTTATTAAATACGGTGCTGAGAAGTATTGGCCTAGATAACTTAGCCGGTAGATGGCTTGCAGATCCGGAGCAGGCCCTTGGTAGTGTATTTGTTGTTATAGTATGGCAGTATATAGGTTATCATATGCTTATTATGTACGCTTCAGCAAAGTCCATATCCTCGGAAATTTATGAAGCAGCATTAATCGATGGCGCCAACGAATTTGCTATTGCTACCCGTGTCACTATTCCACTTATGAAGCCTATAATTCGGACTTGTATAATATTTGCTGTAACAGGGTCTTTTAAATCTTTTGACCT
>JAAYTG010000094.1 GCA_012518075.1 Clostridiales bacterium
ATCTTTTAGAAAAGATTCTCGTAGAAACTAATTAAAAAACATAAACTTTTATAAGTTTATGTTTTTTATCATATATTTGCCTCCAAAGAATACCTATAGATTAGGTGAGATTAAAGATAGCTAGAATCATATATGCACTGGAGGCAATAGGTATGAAGGTCATCTATATACCCTTTAATAAGAAAAACTTAATATTTTTGGCCATATCCATTATTCTTGTCACTGCTCTAATAGTACTAGTATTCTATAATTCTTTTAATAAAGGCGTGTTTTCTGTAATGGCGCCCCAAGCTATTTACAAGGGAAATGAAAATCTTTCCAAGGTAGCATTTGCTTGTAATGTGGTATGGGGCACCGAATTCATTCCTCAGATGCTGGATATTTTCGATGAGAGGGATCTAAAGATCACATTTTTTATTGGCGGTGAATGGGCAGAAGATAATCCTGAATTACTTAGTCATATGGTAAATGCAGGACACGAGTTGGGGAATCATGGCTATTATCATAAACACCATAGCCAGTTGAACATTGATGAAAATATAAGGGAAATTAGAGACACTGAAGATCTAATCTACAATCTTGTAGGCCTGAGGACCAGGCTTTTTGCTCCCCCCTATGGAGAGTTTAATGATATCACCCTTAAGGCTGCAGAATCCTTGGGTTATAGGACTATAATGTGGAGTATAGATACCATCGATTGGAGAAGGGAAGGCGCCCGGATAATTACTGATAGAGTAGTAAAAAACCCTCATAATGGGGCTATTATTCTTATGCATCCAGTAGAGGATACTCTAGAAGCCCTTCCTACAATAATAGATGAGCTAAGGAATAGAGGATTTGAAATAGGCAAGGTTTCGGATATTTTGCCCCCGGATTAGGTAGGTATGACTAATTGGGCTAATAAAGTGGAAATTGTTTAACTAGTACAATAGGTTAAGGTATGAAAGGTGAAATACGATGTACAAAAGATGTAAATTAAGAAACGGCATACAAGTAGTTACCGAGAGAATACCCCATTTTAGGTCAATTTCTATTGGCCTGTGGTTTAAGGCAGGGTCTATATACGAGAATAGCAGTCAAAATGGCCTGTCTCATTTTATAGAGCATATGCTGTTTAAGGGAACAAAGGAAAGAACAGCTAAAGAAATTGCACAAACTCTGGAGGCTGTTGGAGGGCAGCTAAATGCATTTACTGCAAAGGAATGCACCTGCTTTTACTCCAAGGTAATAGACCAGCACCTGGAGTTGGCATTAGATCTCCTTTCTGACATGGTATTGAATTCACTTTTTGACGAAAGGGAGATAAATAAGGAAAAGGGTGTTATATTGGAAGAGATATCTATGTATGAAGATTCACCTGATGATGTGGTTCATGAGCTTCTATCCAGAGGGTTCTTCGGCTCTCACCCTTTAGGACAAGCTATTATTGGTACATCAGATAATGTTATGGCCTTTACCAGGGAAGGAATGATGGAATACTTTGATGGGTTTTATACTCCGGACAATTTGGTAATATCCATAGCAGGCAATTTTGATGAAGATGAGCTTATTTCTCTTCTAGACAAGTATTTTGGAGGTTGGAAGAAAGATAGGCCCGAATTTACAGAGCCCCAGGCAGCTCAACCCCATAGTGGGATCTTCTATAAATATAAGGATATTGAACAAACCCATCTATGTATTGGTTTTCCCGGTCTACCCCTGGGCCATGAACACATATACCCTCTTATGGTCTTTAATAACATATTCGGTGGAGGGATGAGCTCGAGATTATTTCAAAAAATTAGGGAAGAAAATGGCCTGGCATATTCGGTTTTTTCTTACCCATCTAGTTATGTTCATGGAGGACTATTTACTATATATGCTGGCATGAAATCCAGTCAAACTGCCCAGGTAGTATCCCTAATTACAGAGGAAATAGACTCTATAAAGAATATGGATATAAGCCAGGAAGAACTCTACATGGCCAGGGAACAATTAAAAGGAAACTATATCCTTGGCTTGGAAAGTACCAGTAGCCGTATGACGGCCATAGGGAGAAATCAATTATTAATAGGAAGAACACTGTCCCCCGATGAAATCCTAGCTAAGATTGACAAGGTAAGACTAGATGATATATACCATGTGCTGGATAAAATGTTTGTGAAGGAGGATAGAGCCCTTGCATTGGTTTCCAGGGATGATCTGACCAATGATCTTGAAAGGATCCTATAAACACTAGTAGAATCCTATGTAGTTAAAATAATAGAGAGGTGCTGACCTCTCTTTTTTGTTTGCACTTTGTAATAGCCTATCACATATTATGTTATTAAAGTTTCAAGGAAGTCCTTACTAGTTGAGGATATGGGGGACCTTGGTCAATCAGCAGGAGGGATTAGATGGAAACTAAATTGACCTTTTCAGTTATTGGCGGTGATAGGCGGCAAATTGAATGCATCCATCTTCTTTTGGATAGGGGTCATAGGGTTAATGTTTTAGGTTTGGATAATTTTAAAGACAGTAGAGCCAATCTCTTTACCAAGATCCAAAGGGAGCTGTTTTTGTGTGATGTACTGCTTTTACCCATTCCCTATAAGAATAGAAGTGGTCATATAAATATTGGGCAGTCCTGCCTACAGGTATCATTGTCAGAAATAGAAGAATATCTTGGGGATTATAAGCCATTGCTTGTATTAGGGAAAGCAGATGGGGAGTTTGAGGACCTAGCCTTGGCCAAAGGCTTAAGCTATATTGATATAACTCAGCTGGAAAGCTTTGCGATACTAAATGCCATACCTACAGCTGAGGGAGCAATACAGAGAGCTATGGAAATGACTGATAGGACTTTACATGGGTCTAAGATTCTGGTTTTGGGTTACGGTAGAATAGGTAAATCTCTGTCCAGAATGCTAAAGGGCATAGGTGCTGATGTAAGTGTTGAAGCCAGGAAAGAAGAAGATTTAGCTTGGATTCTTGAAAATGGCTATAGGCCAGTTCCATTGAAGGATCTGGAAGGAGTCCTTCCTTTTCAAGATATTATATTCAATACTATTCCTCATCTAATACTAGATAGGAAGAAACTTAAAAAGCTATCTAAGAATGCAATCATAATTGATCTATCCTCTTATCCAGGGGGAGTGGATTTTACTTCGGCAAAGGAATTGGATATAAAGGCAAGTTTAGATTTGGGATTGCCAGGCAAAGTAGCCCCTATAACAGCAGGGAGAATTATTTTTGAAGTAATGATGGATTGTATTGGAGACAGGCTGAAATAATCCTATGTGGAGGTGTCAACATGGATGTAAAGGCAATAAAAATAGGCTTTTGCATATGTGGATCTTTCTGTACATTTGATGAAATTATTCCTCAAGTAAAAAAACTATTAGCTCAAGGAGCAGAAGTAACACCTATTTTTTCAAACCCAGCATACAGTTGGGATACAAGATTTTACTCGGCAAAGGAGTTCAGGTCTATTATAGAAGGGATCACTGGTAGGAAGGTAATAAAGAGCCTAGTAGAAGCTGAACCTATAGGACCGGAGAAGTTAATGGATATAGTGGTTGTAGCCCCCTGTACCGGGAATACTCTTGCAAAACTGGCAAATGGTATTACTGATAGTGCTGTAACTATGGCCTGTAAGGCACACTTGAGAAATCAGGGGCCTCTTGTTTTGGCAATAGCAACAAATGACGGTTTGGGAGCTAATGCGCAAAATATTGGTAGACTATTGAATATGAAAAATGTATATTTTACACCTTTTGGCCAGGATAGTCCCAAAAACAAGACTAATTCACTGGTTGCAAATTTCGATTTGCTCTTGCCTACTATAGAAGAAGCCCTTAAAGGGAAACAAATACAACCCTTATTATTATAGGACTATGGGGATGATA
>JAAYTG010000095.1 GCA_012518075.1 Clostridiales bacterium
GATATGAAATGGTTTGACTATTGGAAAGATTTCTGCCAAAACTGGCTACTTAGCCTGGGACTACAAGAAGAAAACCTTCGTACCCGAGCCCACGGGCCTGAAGAACTATCCCATTATAGCAAAGCAACAACGGATTTTGAGTATTTATTCCCCTTCGGTTGGGGAGAGCTTTGGGGTGTAGCTAATAGGACGGACTTTGATCTAAAACAGCATAGCGAACATTCTGATGAGAACTTTACCTACATTGACCCCACTACCAATGAACGCTATATTCCCTATTGTGTAGAGCCTTCGGTAGGTATAGATAGGGTAGCCCTGGCCTTCTTATGTGATGCATACGATGAAGAAGAACTAGATGGTGGAGATACCAGAGTGGTATTAAAGTTACATCCCTATCTGGCTCCCTATAAGGCGGCTGTACTACCTCTTTCAAAAAAGCTTAGGGATAAAGCTCAAGAGGTATATAGCCAGCTAAGTAAAAACTTCTCCATCGATTATGACGAATCCGCAAGTATTGGTAGGAGATATCGCCGACAGGACGAAATTGGAACACCATACTGTATAACAATCGACTTTGATACCCTAGAGGATAATTCTGTTACCATCCGAGACAGAGATACTATGGAGCAAATCAGATTACCTATCGATGAAATAGACAAATATCTAGATGAGAAGGTAGCTTTTTAACAAAGCATATAATAAAGGCCCGCGAGCATTGCCTAATGCTTACCGGCCTTTAATTTTTCTTTCTCTGTGTCCAAAGTATTTGGAACAACCATGTTAGCTCCTAGATCCACTCTTTTATATTCACCCAAAAATTCTATGCGTGCCTTAACCCTTTTTTTCCTATGATCAAATTTCTCGATTATACCTTCCATCCCTTTTAGGGGGCCATTTAAAACCTTTATTTGATTACCTTCTTTGTAGACGTCCGACAATTCGATAATTTCTCCATAGCGAGTAAGGCTAAGTATCATGCTCATCTCTTCATCCCTTATAGGAGTGGGCTCGCAGTCATCCTTTAGAATCCTGTAGACAGCGGGAAGCTCTTTTAATTTATAATATAACTCATCGCTCATACTAGTATGGGTTAGGACATATCCCGGTATCAGATTTCTTATAATCTCATAGGTTTTCCCTTGCCTTCTCTCTATCAGTTTTCTTTTAGGGACCAAAGTACGGATCTCCCCTTCAGAGAATAAAAGCTCTATGAATTTCTGAACTTCCTCCTCTCGACCAGTCTCTACAAATATGGCATACCATTTCATAGCTCAATCCCTCCTGTTGCTTCCCTGATTATTGCCTGAGCAGCACAGTGTGTACAATTAAAATCCAAGATTTATTATACTATACTACATGTCCAAATATAAAACAATTGTAGGTCAGCATTTACGGATTTCATCGTCTATGATTCTCTTTTCTTCTCTCATAAATACTGTCTTAAAATAGGGAAGGGATCATGCCCAGAAATTAAGTCTTAAGGATAAGGTTCCCATATGATGTGGGGGAGAATCTATATGATCTTAGCTTCCCCTCATATATTAAGGACAGCTCCTTGCATTTTCCAAAATCCATTGGAGACACAAGGGCACAAGGTTTTTCAAATAAATGTATACCACTGTTATTCAATAAAGTAGCAACAAACTGAGAACAGAAATAATTATGGCTTCTTTCGATAGGTATACCAAGCATTACCCCAAATAAGCCTAGAAAGTTATATCCATATCTATTCTGATTTATCATAAATTCCATTAATTCTGACCTTAGTCTTTTATATTTATGCTCAGTTATATTTAAGGAATATAGGGCACAACGAGTCTCTGGAAACCTACCAAAGGTCCCATTTGAGATATCTTCCCTGACAAACCCCCCATATATGGGATTGGACGGATATAGTCTTCCAAAACTATACACCTCGTTCAAATCCCGATCCAAGGCAATGGATACATGAGTATATGGTTCTTTTGTGTATATCCCAATAAACTTAGACAGCAATGAGCCGCTATGGGTTAGTAAAATATATATTTCACGCTTTCTTCCCATATAGATACCCTCTTAATACTAAAATACTTTCCTTTATTGTAATAATATTATACACTATATACTATGTTTGAGAAATATGGTTTTAGCTTATATCTATATGTATAGCTTCATTTTTCTGCTTGATTGGTAATGCTAGTGCAGTCTTTGTGTGTTTGGCCGCTCTAATTGTTACTCCTCCAAATATACTAATATGCCCCTACAATCTTTTCCATTTTATAGTCATCCATAATAAATCCATTACCAATATCTTGAACCAATTCTTCCACCTTCTTAAAGCCCAAACTTTCATATGCCCTTATAGTATTGTTATTGTACTTGTTTACAGTTAGCCATATCCTCTTTAGTCCATCCTCCTGGCAAATATTCTCCATATACATTAAGCATTGTCTGCCTATCCCCCGGCCCCGAAAGTCCTTATCTATATAAAATTTGCTAAGAAAGAGTGAATCAGTCTCCGGCTCAGGAACAACAGCAAAATATCCAACAGCTTCTTTATCATAGTAGGCTAAAAAGTATCTATGCTCGCCATCTATCTGCTCTTTGATGGCCTCTTGGCTTTGGAAATTGGTAATCATATAATCAACTTGCTCCTTGCCTATAATAGGTGTATAATGCTGATTCCAAATTGTATAAGCTAGATCAGCCACTTCCTTGATATGGGATACTTCTTTTACTTCAAATATATTAATCATCCTTTTTCACCTCTTGAAAATAATCGAATCAAATGTCTTTGCTTTACTTTATATTTTAAGCCATCTTTCCCCAATCCTTGGTCTTTGGTTGCCTTTTTATATTTTAACATAAATTTATTCCGGGTGCACCACAATTTACCTATGCCATATCCCTAATACATTATCAATAGTGCACAAATTTCCCAGATTTTTTAACACAAACTGTAGATTATTTAGATTTTACATAGATTTTGCTTAAACTTCCATTCAAGATGTTATAATATAAATATAGGATACTAGGCTGATTGGCTCTATATGCATAATGGCTATTGAAGGTTCATACTATGACTTATAAATAGCTCAATCTGATCATATAACCTTAACTTTTGAACTAGCATAGTAGATCAAATATGCTTTTAGTAGCAAAGAAATGGTAGGTGAAAATATGTACTCTATAGAAAAGCAAATATATCTCGATCAACTAGATGAGGTCCATGACTTTGTAGTCCTTGCATCTAAGTACAAATGTGATATTAAGGTTAAAAGCAAGAATTCAATTACTGATGGTAAAAGTATACTGGGGATTTTGTCCCTGAGATTATGGCGACCTATCACTGTAACTGCAACTGGTGAGGACGCAAAGAAGTTCGGAGAAGGGCTTGAAAGATTTAAAGCACAGTAAAAGAGGTATCTTCATCATATATACTACATTGGATGAGATACCTCTTTTGTATTAATAAATTAGTGCAGAAAGGGATACCAAATTTGTATTTCTTATCTCCCTCTACTAATGATTAAAACGGATGACTAAAACGTGTTTTATATTACAACCTAGCAGATACCGGTGCTATAACAAATTTATCAAACCGTGGTGCAGACGATCTGACCAATTCACTAAACTGATAGGAGTTATCATTGTATATAAGAATCCTATTCCTGCCTGCTTCCAGCTCAATATCTACAACCAGGTTTCTGATAATATCCCAGCTTAAGGTATTTCTAAAATAAACAGTTTCTGGTTCATTATCATTTACCATTATCTGAGCATAGCGTTCTATAAGATCAGTGTTGTAAGGATGAACGTAGAGTCCCTCCTTGCTAACCCTTGGCATAACTGGAGCCGGTTCGTTATTGGAGTAAAATAGGGATAGGGTATAGTTGCCTGCCCTTTCCACTTCAACTTCAAAGGCTAATCTACTATCACCAGTAGATATTCCATCCACCATTTTCCCATCAGATGCATATTCATTTGATATAAGTTTTGCATTTCCACTTAGCTGAGCATCTTCGGCCTCAATCACTATAGAGTTTTTCCTTGTATAGGATTCATTGTAGCTAAAGATAAGAGCATCCAATATTAGCTGACCCTCACAAGATAATGTGATTGTATTTGCTCCCCTGGCTAAAAATATAGCTAAGCCATCATTTAACACTCCCAGGCTTATATTCCTGGTAGATATACCCGATGTGGATTTTGCATCCTTACCGTAATCTACTATTTGTCTTTTTACTAGTATATCTGAAGATGCCTGGCCTAATATTTCTACATGGTAGAGACCGTCTTCCTGTGCTACTACAGTAAAAGTAAAATCCCCCTGGCCCTCTATATATCCGCCTCCTGAAAAATCGGATCTCTTGTTATTAAATTTATAATTCCTATTATCCCTTATTACTTCTTCGGCCTCAATTTTTATCTCTGGAATCTGGACTTCATTACCTATATTAGTCCTATAGCTTAATTCAATCTTATCAAGGTTAGCCGTCAATCTAATACTTTTATCTTTGTCCGACTGGTTGGCACCATAGTGCATTAGGGCCAGTTTATGCTTCCCTTTAGTTAAATCAATATATTGCCTAGTATAGTTTACATAACCTAGCTTAACGGTAGAATCATAAGTTAGTATACTTTCTAGCTTTCCATCTACCAATAACTGATGTTTTACCAATTGACCTATTGCTCTGTTCTGTCCCTTAGGATCAATCTCCAAGGTCAGGGGATCCACTGCAGGAGCTGGCACAGAATAATAGACCTTTAGTTCATATCTCCCGTCCCTTGGGACATGGACAGTAAACTCTACTCCGTCATCAGTATCCAAAACATTGCCTACCTCTCCTCTATTAGAGCGGGCTAAATCAGTATTTTTAGAATAATATATTTTTTTAGCCTGTCCTAAAGTGGCAGCATCCTCTGCCTCATAAGTGGCTGTCCACACCCTATCAAAGCTTTCCATGGATATGGTATCCCCATAAGTGGCAGGATGGATAATGGCATAGTAGACATCCAATTCATTGCACTCCTTCACCTGCAGCTTTAAGTCCCCATCCACTACTGGCAAATTCCCCTCAAACTCCAAATAGGGCTGTGTATAGGCCCCATGTTGACCAGAGTATGAGCTACTATAAAGTTTCACATGAGCCTTTGCCATACCCTTGAATGCCTTTGTGCCTTCTAGCCCCTTAATATAGGCAGTTTGTATACCCTTCTGCCCTCCAAAAATAGCATATATGGTCTTATTATCTTCATCAACGGAACCAATACCATAATTGCCCGCTTCTTTGCTATTCTCTGTATATACGTCCATCCTTTTCCCAGTTAGGTCATTATACCACTTATACAGCCACCAAGCACTATTAGGAATATTTGCCTCTGCAGCCAATTCATTGGCAGTATTGGCTAAGCCCCAATAAGCTGAACAGGCATATACACCTGCCTCCTCAAACATGGCTAACCAGGGTAGTAAAGCGCCTCCTGCACCCATATCCTCAAAAAGTGCATATTCATTTACTACAGCTATAGGTTCTTCTAGTCCTCTGTCAGTATAATAGGCTTTGAATTTTGCCTGTATTTGCTTCCAATGTTCATGGAAAGAAAGCAAAGAATTTCCTGCATCTGCAGCATCAAAAAGCTCATGCCATACAAAAATATCTGGTAAGCAGTTATTTTCATAGCAGTAATCTAGATAACCTAATACCCACTCTTTTGAATAGTTAGCGGCTGCAGGTCCGGCACATTTAATTTCAGGATTTAAGCCTTTTACCTTGTTATACAATTCCTTCCATGCTGAAAAATATCCAGCTATATTACCCTTAAACCAAAATTCATCCGGCTCATTGAAAAGTATAAAATTATATTTTTTCAATGTAGGATCTCCAGTGATGCGCTGCATTTTCTCAAGCTTTTTGATGACCCTTACATAATAATCCTTCAAGGTCTTAGCTAAAGTCTTCTTTGTTTCATAAGGCCATTCTAAGTACATATCCTGGAGGTAAATTTGTATATGCTCTATGCCTACAGCATCAGCCATGGATTCTAACCTAACCCCATCCCCGGTGGGATGCTGCAGACCGTCCACTACCTTTTGAACAATGAATTTGGGTTTTATGCCCTTAAGTAAATCAACCGTTGGAATATTGGGCTCACTTAAGCCATATAAAAAGCCGGTAGCCTTTTGATTTAATGGAGAGGTCTTTAA
>JAAYTG010000096.1 GCA_012518075.1 Clostridiales bacterium
GAAAATTCTCAAACCATTAGAAGAAACTACAGAAAATATTCAAGGTATTATGAGTGGTAAAAAATTGCGTGAGATAGATACCTATGACGAACTCTTTCCTTTCATACAAGCTGTATCTAAACAGAATCAGAGAATAAATAGGTATATAAAGGCTCTTAAGGAAAGAGCGGATACAATGGAAGCTATTACATCTAACATGAATGAGGGTTTAATAATAGTAGATAATAATAAAAAAATATTATTGGCTAATCCAAGTAGCATAACTATACTAGGTGGCATTGAAAAATTGTCCTACACCAATAGTAGTTTTATTAGGTTATGTAGAAATATTGAAATAAATGATGCAATAAATGACTGTATTACTTTAGTGGAAAGTAGAGATATTACTGTTGAATTATTAGATAAATATTTAAACGTTTTCATTAGTCCCATAATGAGTCAGGAATCCATAATAGGGGCACTTGTTTTGGTGGTAGATTTTACAGAAAAACATAAGCTGGAGATGGTTAGAAAAGAGTTTTCCAGCAATGTATCCCATGAATTAAAAACCCCTTTAACTATCATTAATGGTTATGCAGAAATGATTGAGACTGGTATGGCAAAAAAAGATGACATTAAACGATTTTCTAGAACCATAAGAGATGAGGGTACCAGGCTATTATTATTAATTGATTCTATAATGAGACTTTCCAAAATAGAAGATAAACAAGCAAAGGAATACTTTCCTGTAGATGTATATTCTGTTGCACAGGATATATTAAATAGATTGTCAGTGGCAGCAATAGATAAAGATATTAGCCTAGAGTTATCAGGCAAAGAAACCATAATAAATGGGAATCAAACAATGATTGAGGAGTTACTATATAATCTAATAGACAATGGAATCAAATATACAAGACCTTTAGGAAGAGTAAGTGTGGGTATTAAGGTAGTCGAAGGTTATTGTTATATACAAGTTTCAGATACTGGTATAGGCATTCCAAAGGAGGATCAATACAGGATCTTTGAGCGGTTCTATACTGTAGATAAAAGCAGATCAAAGAAGACCCAGAGCACAGGTCTGGGTCTTTCTATAGTGAAACATATAGTAGAGTACCATAATGGTGAAATTGAACTAATAAGTGAAGAAAATAAAGGGACAGATATACTAGTAGCTCTACCAAACAATTTATAGTTATCTCTTATTCTGTTTCTTCTTATAGAGATCCATGAACATAGATAGTTCAACAGATCTAGCTATGACTTTCACTTGTTGGAACCCTAAAAACTAGACTAGGACAACTAATCTTACAATCATTTAGGGATGTTTGTACAGAACCTAAGGCTTTAGAATATTGAATAAGTTATAAAAAGTATTGCTGCTAAAGATGAAACCAAAGATACAACTGTAATTTGGGTATTTATGGAAGGGCCTGCTGTATCTTTAAAGGGATCTCCTACTGTATCTCCAATAACTGCCGCCTTATGTGCATCTGAACCTTTGCCTCCACAGTTCCCTGATTCAATATATTTCTTTGCGTTATCCCATAATCCACCAGCGTTGCTCATCATCATAGCCAACAATAGCCCGGATAGGATATTCCCAGCCAGGAATCCACCTATTGCCTTTACACCACCAGTAAATCCAATAATAAGGGTAATGACAATGGCTGTAAGGCCAGCAGGTATTAGTTCTTTTACAGCACCAATTGTTGCTATATCGATACATTTTTCATAATCAGGTTGTACTCCTTCTTTACCTTCACGGAGGCCTTCAATAGTGTCAAACTGATGGTGAATCTCCTTGACCATTATCTGTGAGTTCCTATTTACACCCATCATTAGCATAGCTGAGAACACTGCAGGTACAGCTGTTCCTATTAAAGCACCAAAGAACACAAGGGGATCCATCATATCAAAGGTAAGTACTTCGTTGGTATATTCAAATACAATCTCACGAAAAGCAGCTAATAGTGCTATAACTGTAAGACCCGCAGCACCTATAGCAAAGCCCTTTGTGATAGCCTTTGAAGTATTTCCTGCTGCATCCAACTCATCGGTTATTTCGAGAACCTGATCTCCTAAACCACACATTTCTGCTAATCCCCGTGCGTTATCAACAATGGGTCCATAAGCATCGTTGGACATAATCATACCTACTATGGACAACATACCTACAGCTGCCATAGAAATACCCATAACGTGATAGCTTCCACCAAGAGGTTCGCATATCTTATAGGCAATTAGTGAGGCTGCTCCAATTCCCGCAAGGGAGGGGAAAGAACTAAGAAGGCCATAGGACATACCTGATAGTATTGTAAAGGCAGGACCACTTTTGCTAGCTTCTGCAACTTTTTTCACAGGCTTCATATCATCTCCAGTAAAATAATCACTAGTAAATCCGATAATCACCCCTGCTATCATACCAACAATAGTGGCAGTCCATAGTCGGAACTGAAGATTAAATAACAAGGTGGCTGCAAATGTCAATATTACGAAAACACCACAAGTTAAATAAGTACCTCTATTTAGGGCTGCACTTGGATTGCCATTCTTTCCAACTTTTGAGAACAGTACCCCAATAATTGATGCCAATAGTCCAAGCGAAGCATAGCAAAACAGTAAATCTATCTCTCCTAAAGGAATTGCTATGACCATGGCTGCGGCTATGGCTGCAATATTGGAATCAAAAAGATCGGCTCCCATACCGGCAACGTCACCCACATTATCTCCTACATTATCTGCAATAACAGCGGGATTTCGTGGATCATCTTCTGGAATCCCCAGCTCTACCTTTCCGATAAGATCAGCTGCAATATCAGCGGTTTTTGTAAATATGCCGCCTCCTGCTTTTGCAAATAAAGCCAGTGAACTGGCACCAAAGCTAAAGGCTAAAACGATGTCGGGGTCTTGGGAAACAATATACAGTATCGCAGCTCCAAGAAGAGATGTGCCTACAACGGCCATCCCCATAACAGCACCACCGCGGAAACCGGCCATAAATGAAGGCGCTAATCCTTCACGAGCAGCAGTAGCAGCTTTAACGTTTGCTATAGTTGCTATGCTTATTCCAATATACCCAGCCACTCCAGAAAGTGCTGACCCTAGTATATATGCACCCACCATACCTAAATTAGTTGATATATTACCATTCCAAAATGGTTGAGGGAAAAATAGAAGAATCAAAAAAGATACTATAGCAACAAAAATACCCAAAATACGATATTCCCTAGAAATAAAAGTAAAAGCACCCTTTCGGATTAGATCAGCAATATCTGACATTGAACCTTCTGCAGTAGGTAAAGCTTTTACCCAACAATAAAAATATGCTGCAACACCAAAGGAGACTAAAGAGATCAGGATTCCAAAAATAGCCCAGTTCATATTCAATTCCTCCTATAATTATATATTTTTACTTAATGCATAAAATCTCATATTTATCATGAAAACAAATTGTAATTATAACTAGATCAAGAAGAGGTAGGTGGACTATGACCACCAACAGAAATGGCAATAAGAGATATATTACTTTTCTTATTTATTAGAATAAAAAAACAGCAAGAAAGTAAAAATGTTGCATATGTAAAATTTAAGATGTATGGATACAAATCTATATATATTTCCTTGTGCTCGTTTTTAAGATAATTGTTGGTTAATCGAAAAGATTCAGTGTCGTTAAATTGATTATCAATGGGGAGCAAAGCTAAATCTAAGTGAACTAAAGTCGTCAACAAATATTTATTGGTATTTCCAAGGTACCTATGCATCCACGAGAAGTCTGTAAAAAAATAAACTTGAGTATCTAATGAGTATGTAAAAGAAAAGCACAAAAAAAGCACAATAAGTACTATAGTTATCAGATATGAAAGCATGCATATATTAGGTTTGGGAA
>JAAYTG010000010.1 GCA_012518075.1 Clostridiales bacterium
AAATTAACACCATATTCATCAAAGGATATATACATCTTTTTGGGTGTTCGTATCTTTGTCTGCAGATAATCACAGGTTGCTATGGTTGTTCTGATATAGTCCTCGAATACAGACGATACATTCAAATAGTTTGCTATATCGCCTTCAGGTGCTGTATGGTAATGATGCAATGAAACGTAGTCAACCGACTCATAGCATTGCTCCAAAGCCGCCATTTCCCACTCCGGAAAGTGCTTATGATGATCTGAGGTTCCGCAAAATACTACCTCAGCCTTATTATCAACCCACTTAATTATTTTAGCTATTTCATGAGTCCGAATACCAAAGCCAACAGGGTCCTTCTCCCAGGATCCAATCTGCCAATGCCCATCCATTTCATTACCAAGATACCAGGTCTTTATAGGATGAGGATCAGGATAACCGTGTTTCTTTCGCAGTTCAGACCAATATGTCCCTCCGGGTTGACGAGAATATTCTGCTATATGGAAAGCACTTTTTATATCTTCAGTACCAAGGTTTATGGTGTACAATGGCTCTGTATTGACACGCTTTGTCCACTCAATATACTCATCATGGCCAACCCTATTGGTCTCAATCTGAAACCAAGCCAGGTCAAGCTGTGCTTTTCGATCCTCAACCGGGCCAATAGAGTTTTTCCACTCCCAGCCTGATACCCAGTTTCCTCCGGGCAAGCGAACAGCTGGAACATCAAACTCCTTTACGGCATCAATGACATCTTGCCTAAAGCCCATATCATCTGCAGTGGGATGATCAGGATTAAATACTCCTCCATATACCCAGCTGCCAATTGGTTCTAGAAATGCACCAAACAACCGCCTATCGATTTTGTCTATCTTATAATCAGGATGGACAGTAACTTTAGCTTTTTTATTCATAATAATCCCCTTTCACTTCTAATGATAGCAAGAATAATGTCTTAAATTTATTTCTTAGTTACCATGACAAAATGTGCAATACACACTTAAAGTAAATAGCCTATCTCCTCCCTTGTCTTTTATGCTTTGATGGCTCCCAGCAATATGCCCTTTACAAAATGCTTTTGTAAAAAGGGAAAGACACACATTATTGGAAGCATGGTGCAAAGAACTGCACCCATCTTCATACCATCGGAGAATTTTAACTCTCCAGCGTCTGAAATATTAAAATGTTGGCTGGCTTGATTATCCATAACAATAGAACGTAATGCTAGCTGCAATGAGACTAGGTCGTTTTTTCTTATAAAAATCATTGCAAAATACCATTCATTCCAACGATCTACAGAGTAGAATAAAGTTATGGTTGCAATGATGGGCATAGATATTGGTATAATGATATTTAATAAAATCTGCCACTCATTTGCTCCATCTAGCCTGGCTGACTCCATTAATGATGGGGGCAGGGACATAAAGTAGTTCCTCATAATAATCAGATAAAATGAATTTAACCCGGCTCCCAATATAACAGACCATATGGTATTTATTAATTTTAACTGTCTCATTACCAGGTATAAGGGAATTATACCACCATTGAACATCATAGTAAATATGATGAAGTATACAAAAAATCTCCGTAGGGGAAAGCCTGGCCGACTAAGTCCATAGGCCATACTAGTGGTCAGAATCATATTGAGCGGGACTCCCAAAGCGAGAAATATCAGGGTGGTCCTATAGCCTATCCATATTCGGTTGTCCTGTAATATTGCCTTATAGTTGCCAAAAGTAAGCTTTTTAGGTATCAACATAAACCGAGAATCCATGAAATCTTTCTGTGTTGAAAGGGATATAGCAATGACATTTATAAATGGTAAAATAATAGCAAGGGTAATTGCTATCATAAAAACAAAGATAATAATATCTAATAACTCTATTCTTCTGCTTAATTGACCTCTTTTGAGCTTTAATACTGACTTTTTCATATCAAACACCTCTTTATCTCCTATGTGCCCTCTCTATCCCTCAGTTAAAAAGTCCATCCGAACCGAGCCATTTAGTAATGCGATCAGCAGATAACAACAAAACAAAATTGATTATAGATCTGAATAAGCTGACTGCAGTGGAAAAAGAAAAATCTGCGGCAGCTCTAAAAGTAATACGGTAAATGTACATATCTAGTATTTCAGCTACTTTAGCAGTTGCAGCATTGCTAAGGTTGAAAACCTGATCAAAACCTTGTACCATAATGTTACCTATAGCTAATATTAACAGAACAATAATTGTATCTTTTATACCTGGAAGAGTTATATGTCTCATTGTCTGTAACCGGGTAGCTCCATCAATCTGAGCTGATTCGTATTGTTCTGTGTCTATCCCTGCTATTGCTGCTAGATATATAATCATTGTCCAGCCGGCTGATTTCCAATTTTCAGTTATATATAGCAAGGGCGCGAATAATCTAGGTGATCCTAAGAAATTAACAGCCTCACCGCCTAATGCCTTGATTACAGCGTTTACAAGGCCATGAGAGCTTAGAATATTAGTCATAATACTGGCAACTATAATCCATGACAAGAAATGTGGAAATGTAAGAACTGTCTGTATGGCTTTTTTAAACCTATTAATCCTTAATTCATTTAATAATAAAGCTAATATGATTGGGTATGGAAATTAGCAAAACTAATATATATGACAGGACAAGGCTAACCGAGTATATTTATCCTACTTTATCATGCTATTTTCATATAGCTATTTTTTATTTTCTTCTCTTGAAATGCTGCTTGACAAGAAACTTCATAAGATCACTGGGCTCTCCTTTAACAAACTCGGATTTGTCGCCAAACACCATACCGTATGGAGCATCCGGACTATATACATCCCACTGGGGCATGTCCTCTCCAGTAGAATCTTTTCCGTTGGGATCTCCGGAACGAATGAAGTTAGACCAGTAGTTACACATCTGCCGGGCTACATCATAGTGCTTCCCTACAAATGGTCTCCAGCATTTAGCAAGGGTCTCAAAGGAGAACCATAAATCTACTGAATGAAAAGCCCCTGGATTGTCCCATCCGGGTATTTCCACATCAAAATTGTAGTAATATAAGGGAGCATTGGCGCCGGTATCGGCATTAGCTTGCCCTATAACACGGATTGCATATTCAATACTATTTACTGTTGCCTTCTTCAATACTTCATCTATATTCCCCGAATCAACCTGGCAAAGCTCAAGGAACTCGTCGGCATCATCACCAAACATTTCAGCAGCCATTTCCTTAAACTCATCTATGCTGCTAACCTTAGGAACACTGAAAAACTCTGAAGAAGTATGCCCTAAAAGGACCGGTACCATCAAGCGCTTGTTCTCTAGAAACAGGTCAAAGCCGTCGCCTACATTAAACTTATTATCTATTACGGTTCCCCAGAATCCATTGTATTCCAACGCCTTGTCTCGCAAATACATTTGGTCTAGCTGACGTGCTTCTGCAAGGGAGGATACTCCAAGAAATTCAAAAAATTCGACTCCTTCCTTTTCTGCTTCCATGAGATTGGCCCTGGGCCCAGGCTTACGCTCCCCTTCGTAAAGCATAGTAATAATTCCACTTTGGATAATAGCCTTTTGAAAGAGGCCTTCATTCTGAGGGGAAGCAAGTTGGCTCAAGACACTTCCGCCGCCTGCTGATTGTCCTCCTATGGTGATGTTGTCGGGATTACCACCGAAGGCTGCGATATTACGTTTTACCCAATGAATTCCTGCCTGCTGATCTAAATGCCCAAAATTGGTGGGAGCCTCTGGTGATTCTGCAGTTATTTCTGGATGAGATAAGAACCCAAATACATTCAAGCGATAGTTAACCGTTACAACAACTACATCCCTACGCGCAATTCTCTCACCGTCAAATTCCATCTCAGATGGATAACCCACTTGGAGTCCTCCACCGAAAAACCATACAAATACCGGTAGCTTTTCATCAGCACTCTTAGCCGGTGTCCATACATTCAAATATAGGCAGTCCTCGTCCATGGGAATCTCTGGATCCACATGCCACTCCCGTGAATATATGTCATCTTTATTGACGCCCGGAGTAGTTTGCATGGATATTGGTGCAAAATCATATGCCCTTAATACTCCATCCCAATCCTCTGCTGGTTGAGGTGCACGCCAACGATTTTCACCTACCGGCGGTGCCGCAAAGGGTATGCCTTTAAAACTGGTTATACGTGGATCTGCTGCCGGTAATCCTTCTACCAGACCATTTTCCACCTTTACTTTTCTCAGCATAGTAGCTTTCTCCCTTCATTTGTCATTTTTTTATAATCGGTAGCTAGGCCAGATAGCTAGCTAAGTCTAGGATATGCAGAAGCTGCAAGCTTTGCTATATCGTTTAACTACCTAGCACTCTACCATTTCTCCTATTATTTGTCAAGATAATGCGAAAGCTATGGATTTGTTTGCATCCTATATAGTTCTAATCCACTTCTTTGATACTAATCGTTTAATACACCATAGGGACTTAATTACGGTATCGATCCTGAGAGCGCTATAGATAAAGAATGGCGGCAAACGTAGTACCAAGCCTGTTAAAATCCCAAGGGGAACAGAGGCAATCCACAGAAAGAGGATGTCAGCAACCATTAGGAATCTTGTATCCCCTCCACCTCGAAGAACTCCCTTAGTCATAACTGAGGCTATTGAGGAAAATATTACATTGACCGCTACTGCCATCATTAACCCTTTAGCAATCTCTACAGTCTCACTGGTTATATTATAAAATCCTATTACATAAGGGTTGATAATCATAATAATGACCGAAGCAATGCAGCCTATTATTGCACTAAGAGCAAAGAAGGTCACGCCCTGCCTATATGCCTTATCAGTCTCCTTCTTGCCCAGAGTATTGCCTGTAATGATACCACTAGCGTTAGCCAAGCCATGATTGGCCACAGTAGTGAACTGTACTGTAACACTTGCAATAGCATTGGCCGATACAAAATTGGGTCCGATCCGTCCCATTATGATTGCCACAGCATTATTTCCTAAGGCAAGAAGCATGTCACTTATTATAACCGGAACGCTATAGGTGATGTATTCATTAATTATACTCTTGCACTGCATTTTAATGTCCTTTATACGATATTGCACCCTTTCGTCATAGAAAAAGAGGTAGCCACATATAAAGACAAATTCAAATATCCGAGCAATTAAAGTTGCCAAAGCAGCCCCTGCGATTTCCATAGGTGGTGCTCCTAAGTTTCCAAATATGAATACCCAATTGCAGAAGACATTTATAAGCAGACTAAGAATTGAGCTAAAAAGCGGTATATTTACTACCCCAAAACTGCGCAGTGCTATAGTGCTAGTTAATGACAGCCCCAAAAATAGATAGGTAAAGGCCATGTAGCTAAAGTATTGTTTCCCGTTCTCTATTAGCTCTGAATCAGGTGTATAGATACGCATAATTTGTCCAGGAAATAGTAGGGTCACTATCATAAAGACTATGGCTACAGTGAAAATAATACGATGCATCAATGTTATAACTCTTTTTAGTGATGGGATATCACCTTTTCCCCAGTATTGTGCAGTCATAACAGCGGCTCCGCCACCAATACCCATACACAATATATGAAAAAGACTTAAAAACTGATTTGCCAAAGCAGAAGCCGACAATTGACTTTCGCCAAAAGAGCCTAGCATAATAGTATCTGCCATGTTTATCCCAATGGTTACCAGGCTTTGCAAGGTGACAGGTATGGCAATAGTTGCTATTCTTTTGTAAAACTCTTTATCTCTAACAAATACTTGCATTTAGTTCTTCCTTTGCTATAGATTATTAATAGAGATTCTTATAATATAAAAAAGAAAGAGATGTAAAAGATCAACAAATAGCCTATTACATCTCTTTTAAAATATCTGTTAATGCTGCTACTTGCTCATCTGTGACAAATTATATGGAATCCTTGCTATCATTCAAACTTCCATCAGGATTTCTGCTAAAGCGAGATATGAACTGCCAAGCCAGTTCAGCTTCCACATAATGAACATCATGACCTTTGCCGTGGGCTAAGGCTATATTATAATAATTTTTACGATCATCTACACTATAATATTTATGGATAGAATATTTATATTCAGGGTCTTCAGTGCATGGGTAAATAACTTCTATCTCATCCCCTACTACTCCAATACTGTATTCGCTGTCTAGTGGTTCTTCCGGTGTAGCTTTTACAGGAATATTATTATATTCCTTCCATGCATCATATTGATACTGTTGACCTAGCCCTTTATAAATGGGATATTCCATTTCCCTGGTACCATAGAAATACCAAACAGGCATGCGGTAGTTATACTTTCTCTGTAGCTCTAATCCCATTTCTATAGGTCTAAGATTCTTTGCCAGATCAAATTTTTCTGGATCAAAGGGGCCTGCCTTTACATAGGGCCACATAGTATCTATCGGTGCTATTGCGGCAAAGAGCTGTGGATATAGCATTGCCATAACCTGAGACATTCCAGCCCCATTAGAAAAGCCCGATAGATAAACTCTTGAATCATCAATATTGTATTTGTTCTTTATATAATCAATTAGTGCCAAATAGAATTCAACATCACTTGGTAGATCTGGGTCTAAATTGAGATTAAAAGATACACCGTTTGTAGCTAGTGGATATACTGTAATAAACCCTTCACGCTCTCCAATTTCATGCCATTTACTCATGTCTGCTGCCTTCATGGGATTGTCAGTAGCCCCATGACTGAATATAAGCAGTGGTGCCGGTTTGGTTGGATTATCTAAAACTGCTTGTGGTACATGTTCTATCCAGGTGTGTTCTGCCCCATGGTTATCACCTAAAATAGTATCGTTTAAGTGGGTGATAAAGCGGCAAGCCTCAAAGTTGATCCGCCTGCATATATTGCCCATAGGGCTGGTATTAATCCTTCTTACCTTGTAGAAAAGGTCATACCATATTTTGTAAACAAGGGTGGCTGTCAACTCTTGTATTTCTCCCTTTACCACCGTTACCTGGTGGAAAGGATGAGTAGAATCTATGTATGTAGTAATGGAATCATTTACCTCATCCTCGGTATCAGTATTGTTTATCCTCTTATAGTGAGATACCAGGGCTTCTGAGCAGTTTATCAGCATTGAAGGCATTGATAGGTTTTCGGTATTCACAATACTATCAGGAAGAGTACCTCCTGCCAACAAGGCGAGAGCCGCGGTTTGCTCTGGATGAAGGCTAGTATAAGCTGCCGCTATGGCTGAAGCCTCTCCTAGACCGACAAGGTAGCGAACATCGTGCATTATCCCCCATCCTTTTCCTATAATTCCCCTGCCAATACTCTGATTAATGGCTTTAAGGAACTCAAGATCATCTGCCCCGTCTGGAGAAAGGTTTGTGTTCCACCCCTCCTCAGTAGGATTAGGAAAAACAAGTATGATATGATATTTATCTGCCAATTCTGTTAAACCCATACTAAGTAGCTCCTTTACTGAAGCTTCTCTAGCATCATTTCTTAAAATCGTAATAGATGATGGTTTTGTCAAATAATCCCATGGTTTATCCGGTGTATAGACAAAAGCATTTCTTGATTGGTCATCAATCATAAATTCCTTATAATGAATACCCATAAGTGTATCGACTCCTTTCCCAGAAGAAATATGACTTGGAATATTGTGGTTTAACGTTTTAGCTACTTGTTAAGTTAATGATATATTTTCTAGGTCTAGTTGTCAAGAGCTATTTTTTACTTATATTGATTAATATGGTAGTATATTTTAAGTTGAATGGGGTTCTAATGGATCATGAATATATATCTAGAAGAAAAGAACCCCTTAAAAGGAGTTCTTTTTTCCATGTTTTCTATTTCCATTTCGTGGAGAAGTCTCCGCAGCTATCACGGAAAATAAAATAGGTTTGTTCAAAAACGGTAATAGGTCCCTCTTCTTGGCCTTTCATCATTTTAAGGACTAATTCTATACATCGTATTACCATATTTTCCACAGGTAGATCTATAACAGTCATAGCAGGTTTCAACAGCTCATTAGTTACAGTATCTCCATACCCAACAATCTCCATATCTTTGGTTAACTCAATGCCCCTTGCCTGCAGATAGGGATAAGCACCATTGGCCATACCGGAAGGGGTGGAGAAGAATAAAGCAGTAGGGGGTAATCCAGAATCTAAAATCTTTTTTATGGCCCTCTTCCCGCCTTGGAAATCCATACTTTCATGGATAACATGCTCATCTAAAACTGATATTTCATATCGCCGACAGCCATCTAAAAAACCAACCTTTCTCATACTTAAATGCCTGGCCATATGATTTGATTGAATAAAGGCTGCTCTCTTATGCCCTCTGGCATGAAATAATTCTGCTACCCTTCTACCTATACTATAGTCATCTAAACATACGGACCCAAACCTGTCGCTCTGTCGATTAAAAAAAACCACCGGCATTAAAGTGTCTGCCTGATTAATATATACTACATCATCATCAGAGGCACCAACCACTATAAGTCCATTATAGAAATTATCTTCAAACACATTCCCTATTTCATCTATTTTGGAATAATTATAGGGCTTAAAAACAATCTCTACATTCATATTTTCTTTCAATATACTGCTGTGTAATCCGTTAAAGAAACGCACCAAGAGCTCCGATGAATATAATGATGGCCAAAGTACAGCAACAACCGCAGTCACTTGACTGCTAGTCTGCTGGCGTAATCGTCTTGCAAATATATTAGGTTTATATCCCAATTTTCTGGCTTCCTCTAATACCCTTCTTTCTGTTTTCTCAGAAATACGCATTTCTCTTGCGCGACCATTTAGAACAATTGAAACGGTCCCTGGTGAAAGATTAGTTTTTTCTGCGATCATCTTTATACTAACTTTTCCCACTCAAATCCTCCAACTTCCTTAATTTCTCTTATTTCTTAATCGCTGTATTATTTGCTACCTATATAATATCATGATTTAAACTAAAAGAAAACCCATTTTAATCCATTATCATTTTGCAAAAAGCTTTCTTGAAAAACTATTACTTATTAGGGAATTGGGTACATCATAAAGGAGTATATGGGATGAGCTATGCCCTTGTACATATATGATACCATACACATTATGTGAAATGTGTAATTATTTGCTATTTCTAGTATAATTTTTTATCACTAAGAGCTTTAATCTCTTAGAGTTTATGGATGTGTTAGATTTTCATGAAAGGTAAGTTATGGTTGTTTTATACTTGTTTCTTCCATATTTGATTGCTTGGATTCTTTGTAACTCCTAGGTGTCATGCCATAGTATCGTTTAAATGCTTTATAAAATGTATTTGTATTATTATAGCCTATTTGCTGTACAATTTCTGCTATAGCAAGATCAGTCTCCTCGAGTAGCTCGGCCGCCTTTATCATACGTTTTTGCTGTATATAGTTATGGATACTAATACCCTTGTTTTGCTTGAAGAAACTGGAGATATAAGTCTCGGTTAGGCGTATGTCTTCGGCTATTATAGCAAGACTTAAGGTAGAATCTCTATAGTTTTCATCTATGTATGTAGTTATCTTATGGACCAAGTGCCGATTTCTATTATTATTTCGGGTACTAACAGATAAACAGAGTTTTTCAACTACTATAGATATTTGTTCCATTATTGTATCAAGGTTATCTGTTCTTCTCATTTGTCTGAGGATTCCCTCTATTTCCCTTTCTAGATGGACGTCCAAATCAGGAAGTTTTGAAACTAATAGCAAAGTGGTTTCCGACAACATGGATATAAATCTATTTAACTGCCCTCTTGAAGCTTCCAATATTTCTATATTTCTGTCAACAAGCCCTTTTATCTCTTTGATAGCCCCTTGAGAATCTTCATTACATATTAAAGCATAGATTCTATGGGCATCATCAAAGTTATAGGTCAGACGGTTTTTCTGTCTGTCTGTATCATACCATACAATAAATTCACTATCTAATATATCCATATTATGGCTATTTAGTGCATATTCTGCATTCCTGTAAGAGACAAAAATCTGATCATAATTGGTCACTGTATCACCTATACCCCATCTTAGGGAAACCAATGAGTCAAAATAAATTTTATTATGAAAGGATTCTATCAATTCTGCTACTTGGCTCTTTTCTAGGAGTTTATTCCTAGATATTACAATTGCAAACCTATCAAAGGCGGTTTTACAAAAATATAGTCCCTCGTCCTGCATGTTTGAAAACATTTCAGATGCTGCAAACATTGCTATTTCAATTGATTTGCTTTCATATGAAATAAAACGTGCCAGTGCAACTGTATAATAACTAAAGTTTAGTATAGAATCCTCTTTTATCATCCTTATTTCTGTGGCGGGGATAATCTCCCCTTTTAGAAGTCTGTTATAAAAGAATTCTTTGGAGATTTCTTTATACTCGTGAACCCTTGATTCAAGTCGACTATAGTCATTGGACATATCCGAAACCTTACGCAACACATAATTAAGTGGCTTTGCCCCAAAATATTTATGATTTTTTTTGTCTACCTCCTCTGTATTAGGGATTGAAACACTACTCCACCCATCAATCAAGTTAAGCAATGATGTGACTGGATCAGATATTCTTTTCGAGAATATTACTGCCAAAAAGACTGATGAAGCCAGTACTAAAAGATAACTCCATATAATGCTTTGGCGATTCCTCCTGCTCTCTGCATAAATATCATTTGTGGAAACAAAATAGGAAATATCCCAATCAAGCAAGGATAATTTTTCGGAGCACCATTGGTAGCTTATATCATCTATTAGAACATTGGAACTGTCAGGGGCTTTTCCTGATAAATCTATCAGCTCCCCTCCAATTTCACGATTTGAATATAGTATATTACCTTTACTGTCTGTAAGTATTACGGCAGAATCATTGTATAGGTCGCCCAGACCAAGGCTATCTATCAATTGACCTACTTTGATCCCAGCTATTACCGTAACTCCCCTATCAGTTATTGGTAATCGATAGTAGAGATTTACATAACCGTTTGGGGAATCTTGTGGTACGTAGAATATCCCAGCATCATGATGTATCTGCTGGCTACGCCACTGCTCATAATTGATCTTATTATACGGAAATTTGAGCTTGTAAAATATTTCAGGCCGATTATCCAACATATCTGAGGCAACAAAAAGCTGGTTGTGGTGGAAATATATGGTTATTCTATCTAAAAATTGACTTGTAGATGTATGTCTAGATAGAATATTAGACATGTCAAGAAAGCGCATAAACTCCCTAGTCTGAAAGTTCTCCTCCAGCTTACGCAGGCGAGATACTTCTGGATTAGTGTATAGCGTTGATTGGATATTGAGGACATCCCGAAGGTTGGCGTCCATAACCTCTACCGCTTTGTTTACCGCCTCATTCATTTGCATTTCTGCTTTTTCTTCTTCTACTCTTATTATGTTGAAATATGAAGAACTCCCTATCACTAAAAATAGAACTGTAATAATGATTAGATAAGTAATAAGATAGCTAAAAAGGACCTTGCGCCTAGAGAAATATTTACCTGTGATTGGAGTAAACATAGATCCTCCCCTCCAGCTCTAGCAAGTTTAAGTTGCATACATCCTTTCTATCCATAGCAATTACACACAATTGTCTATAGTCCTCCCCGCCGTTCTGGCAATTCTGTCTATCATCTTACTAATTAAGCTTTTCTACTAGCCTATTAGTGATTTCATTTTCATCAGCTTAAGCCATTGTACTACTTAGTCCTATAAACATAACCTTTGAACTATCAAGAAGATAAGTTAATTCAATAATAAAAAAAGTGAATGAGGCGTTTCTATCCTGGGATTAGAAATGAATGGAAACGCCTTATTCAAAAAAGTAATTAATCAGTCTTACAAGTTAAAGGTGAACACTAACTAATTGCCCACTCTCTGTATATATCCTAGTCCATAGAATCGTAACGAGCCTGAACGATGGAGATATACTCTTCATAGCCTAGAGCATCAAGCTCATTTAGATAGGCTTCCCACTGAGCGTCATCGTTAGGATCTCTAACACCGGTTACGAACTCGGCCAAGGAGTTTTGTACATAACTGTTAAGATCTGTATTTATCTCGGCCAGCCTTCTAGCCTCTTCAGGCACAAAGTAGAGGTTTCCGTTATGGCACATTTCTACTGGAGGCTGATAGGGTTTGTAGTATTCTTGAGTACAATTCCATAGATACTGCTGCAGTTCGTAAGGATCGTCGCCCTTAATTCCGTTATTGTCAAAGTCGTTATAGGTTGGTCCAATTTCTTCCCAACGAGAGCTATTGATTTGACCCCATGGGAGAACAGGATCATATGTGGCTGGCTCGCCATCAACACCCATTACGTCATCTTCTGGAATCAAGTAGTCTACGCCTGGTTCTCCAAGACGGTTTCTCATAGATACTTCACGTGAATACATGTAATCGGCAAACCTGAAAGCAACTTCAGGATTCTCACAGGCACTTGTAATAATCCACTCATTGATATGATAGTGCTCATAAGGATTCCACCATGTATACTGAACACCTTCTGGTCCCTTTAATGGTGCAAGAGGTGCATACTCCCTGACTCTTTCCCCATCCATAGGAGCCCAAATGAATGTACCGCCACCGGTCGCAAGTCCTACAAGAGATATTTCTTCATTATCAAAGAGCTGCTGCAACTGATCATTTTCTTGAGTATA
>JAAYTG010000097.1 GCA_012518075.1 Clostridiales bacterium
TAATTACAAGTTTATCTACCATAACAAAAAAGCGACTGCAGAGATAGGGAGAAATGTTTTGTGGAAATATGAACTTACAATTAAAGATAATAAAAAAGTGTGAGCAAATATCATCCAATGCTCACCTTTTTTTGTAAATTATACCGAACAATTCTAAGGGAACATAAGTGAATATCTAGTGTAAGTATTTAGATAGAAACTTGAATTCATAAGACTTTAGCGAGCTTTGAATAAATGCTTTGTTTTTGTGTAACCTAATTATAGAAATATAGGATTATAGGATATAAGATAGAAAGTCCAAGCAGGAGGATATATGAGGATTTTAAAGAGGAATACAAATCCCAAAAATTTGGAAAAAATTAATCAAAATGATTCCTCTCACCTAAAGTCTGAGGAAAAGGTAGATATAAGATTATCGGATACTGTAGCGGAGAACCTAGAAAAATTTAAGGCTTTCTTAGAGGAAAGCTCAGATTCGGTACTTAGAGAGTTTAAATTAGGGTCCCAAGGCCTTCCCTGTGCCCTTGTATATATAGATGGTTTGGTTAATGCAAGTGTAGTTAGCGAAAATATAATGAAGGCCTTGATGTATGAGATTACCATGCTTGAACAAGCTAGTGGTAAGATCATTAATTTAGATAATGCATATGATTATGTAAAAGAACACGCCGTATCAGTAGGAGAAATTACTGAAACCAGTACCTTGGACAAATGTATGTTAAAGGTAATGTCGGGTGAAGTTGCTCTAATAGTGGAAGGTTCTGATAAAATTCTAATTGTCAATGCTAGAGGATGGGCAGCCAGAGGGATATCCAAACCTGATACAGAAGGAACTATTCGCGGGCCCAAAGATGCTTTTACAGAAGGTCTTAGAGTTAACACAGCCTTGTTAAGGAGAAAATGCAAGGACCCCAACATGGTTATTAAAACCCTGCAATTAGGGCGCAGGAGTAAAACTGATGTATCCTATATATATATAAAAGGAATTACCAATCCAGAGCTTATAAAAGAGGTAGAGAAGCGACTTGCTCAGATTGACGTAGATGAAATAATAGAAACAGGTCAAATAGAGCAATGGATACAGGATAGTTATCTATCTCCTTTCCCCCAAGTACAAATTAGCGAGAGACCGGATGTCACTATATCAAACATAATAGAAGGTAGAGTAGCAATACTTGTGGATAATAGCCCTTTTTCAATTATTGTTCCTACAGGATTATATCAATTAATGCAATCACCCGAGGATTATTATGATAAATGGATAATAGGTTCATTTTTGCGGACAATTCGATGGGCTGCCTCCTTGTTAGCTGCTTTTATCCCATCTTTGTATATAGCAGTTATTACATACAATCCCGGCTTTATACCTACTCCCCTGGCTTTAGCCATAGCAGCAAATAGGACCAATATACCCTTTCCTGCATTTATAGAAGTGCTACTTATGGAACTTACCATTGAACTTTTAAGAGAATCTGGTGCCAGATTACCCAATGCTATAGGGCAAACCATCGGTATAGTGGGAGGTATAGTAATCGGGGATGCAGCGGTAAGAGCAGGGATAACCAGTCCTTCTATGGTTTTATTGGTATCAATTACGGCAATAGCTTCATTTGTAATCCCCACCTACAGCGCCGCTATTGGCCTAAGGTTAATTAGATTCCCACTTATGATATTAGCCGCTACACTTGGCCTTTATGGAGTGGCGTTAGGTTTTATTGCGGTAAATATTCACCTAGTTAACCTCAAAAGCTTTGGTTTTGATTATATGACTCCTCAAGCACCTTTTATTACACTAGACACAAAGGATTGGATCTTGCGTCTGCCACAGCATTTATTAAGGAGTAGACCCATTAGTATTCATCCTATAGATATTGATCGGATGGGTCAAGATTCCTATAAGGAGAGAAAGAATGCTTAAGAAAAATGAAGGTTTGACTAATTTTCAATGCTCTGCACTACTAGCCTCAACCATAATTGGTGTAGTTGTGATAAGTTTGCCTAAAACAGCCGCAGTAAGTGCTCAGGAGGGCGCCGTCATATCTACATTAGTAGCTGGACTGTTAACCATTATAATTGCCACATGTATTGCAGCCCTTGGCAAACGTTTTCACAATAAAACTATCATAGAATATTCAACCTTGCTTCTAGGGAAGAGTCTAGGAATGCTGTTTGGTGCTATAATTATTTTTTACTATATTTTAGTAGCTAGTATTATCCTAAGAGGTTTTTCAGATTCCTTAAAGAATTTACTCTTAGAGCATACTCCCTTAGAGATTATAATGATTTCCATGCTTTTAACAGCAACATACCTAACATTAAATGGGATTAGCGGTATCGCAAAGATATCTGAGATATTTCTTCCAATAATTGTGGGGTCACTACTCCTAGTAATTGGATTAAGTATGAATAACTTTGATTTTGTTAACTTTAGGCCTGTGCTTATGCCTTCCATTTCTTCTGCCATAAAATGTATACCTGACCTAGTTATTGGCTTTCAAGGATATGAAATACTTTTTATAATGATTCCTTTTATGCATGATTACCGAAAGGTAATTCCATACACTGTTGTAGGGGTGGCAATTCCTGTCATACTATATACCTTACTAGTTGGAATGTCTATTGGAGTTTTTGGAGTACATATAACCCAGCAGCTAAATTATCCTACTATAACATTAGCAGAAACTATCACATTTCCAGGAGCTTTTATGGAGCGTTTTGATATTTTATTTGTTATACTATGGATTATAGCCGCCTTTACTACTATAGCCAACCTATATTATATGGCTTCATTGACCAGTATACGCCTGTTAGGATTACGACATTATAAGGTCTCTATATATCTCTTGTCTCCTGTAATATACATAGCTGCGATACTGCCACAAAACACACTGGAGATAAGAAAGGTTACTATGTTAGCTGGATACATAGGTATAGCTATTTCATTTATTACTATAGGCCTACTATTTTTATCATGGATATCGGGTAAAAGGGAGAAAGAAAATGTATAAACGGATTCTATTAATATGTTTGATTAGCTTTTGTATGCTTATCATACCGGGATGTTGGGACCGGATTGAGATCGAGCGAAATGCTTTTATCCTAGGTTTAGGTATAGACTTAAGTGATGATCAACTTCTTATAACTTACCAAATTGCTTTACTCGATGCTTTTAAAGGAGAGGGTGGCGAGCAATCTAAATCTACTCAGCAAATAAGCATTGTAGCAGATAGTCTCTCTGAAGCTACCAAGGATTTACTGAGTTTTTTCGGGAATATGCCTAATTTCTCTCATTGTAAACTTATAGTTTTTGGTGAAAAATATGCTAAAAAAGGCATAAGTGATAGCTTGGACTTTCTCTTTAGGGAAACAGACATGCGAAGAGTAACTTCGGTATGCGTAGCTGATGGAGAAGCAAAAGAGATACTTAATATTGAGCCTAAGACTGCTCCATCATCGGCCATAGTTATAGATCAAATAATAACTCAAAATTCCCTCAGCAATTCAGACATTTTTCCTTTTCAAGATATTGGGTATATTCATCATAATTTTGTAAGGGGATCGGATATTGGCTTGGCCAAGGTATCTGTAGATAAAGGTATTGTTAAGGTATCAGGTGCCGGTTTATTTAAGGATTATAAATTGATAGGATGGTATACAGATCACGAAGTAACAGGACTGCGTTTTATCTTAGGAGAGCTAAAGGAAGGTTATCATAGTGTGCATTTGCCCTGGGATGAGGGAGATAGAATTACTATGAATGCATACAACATTAATGCATCCACTATTCCTAAAATTACGGATGGAAATATAGTAGTGAAATCCAGAATACTTATAGAGGGAGATATAACTGAAATTGGGAATCCTGTTTTAGTTAACACATCAGAAAGATTGATTAAGTACTGGCAAAAGGCCATAGAGGATGATATTCGCTCTACTATAAATTCAGTCTACAAAAAAGGACGAGATATTTATGGTGTGGATGCTTTTGAATTTGATCAGAAAATCGAAAGCTATTATCCTGAGTTTTGGAAAAAAAATAAAGATAACTGGGATGAACTATTTAAAACTGTGGAATTAGACTTAGAGATAGATGTAAAATTGAGGAGGCTAGGTATCATCGAACCATAGCTTATCACAATCAGAGAAACAGTCTTACTATAAATAATCCTATTCCTATAGTTACATATGCAATAGACCCAAACTTTGCAATCATTGCTTCTTTAGGGAATTCTTCCTGCAAGTGTTGTGTGTTCTGAAAAATGAACAATCCTAATGCTGAAATTATAAAGAGAAACTCAGCATAATAAGAAATTATGGATTCTAAGTAATCCATTAAAATAGTAATTGACATAATTAATCCACCTTTTATATAGTAATAAAATAACTTCTCTATAGTATTGGACAAGTAATGAACTTCCTACTATAATATTGTTTAACAAAAACATAAAAATATGAATTTTAAAGGTGGAGAAAATCTTGAGCAATAGAAAGACCGTAGATATATCTAAAGAAGAAATTCAAGAGCAAAAAGAATATATTGATAATATAAAAGAGCTTATAAAGGGAAGAAGCTTAAAATATCATATTATAACCTATGGGTGTCAAATGAACATTCACGATTCCGAGAAGTTGGCTGGCATGCTTAATTCTATGGGATACACCGAGACTTCAGATCAGGCTGAAGCGGATCTTATACTCTTTAACACCTGTTGTGTAAGGGAAAATGCCGAGCACAGGGTATATGGGAATGTTGGGGCTCTTTACCTCAATAAACAGCAGAATCCTAATCTTATTATAGGTATATGCGGCTGCATGATGCAACAAAGGGATGTTTCAGACTACATAACTAAGAAATTTCCTTTTGTGGATTTAATCTTTGGAACTCATAATTTGCATCGCTTTCCCAAACTCCTTCTTGAGGCAATGGACTCTCGTCAAACAGTTGTTGAAGTATTGGATGAAGAAGGTCGTATTGTTGAGAATGTTCCAATAATAAGAAATCTAGGAGTAACGGCTTGGACAACGATAATGTATGGATGTGATAATTTCTGTAGTTATTGTATAGTCCCCTATGTTCGTGGCAGGGAGAGAAGTAGGCAGCCCTCCGATATATTGGATGAAATTAATCAGTTGGCAGAAGAAGGCTATAAAGAGGTGACTTTACTAGGCCAAAATGTTAACTCCTATGGTAAGGACTTTAATGAGCCCTATTATTTTTCTAATTTGCTCAGATACATAGATAGGGTAGATGGCATCGAAAGGATTAGATTTATGACATCCCACCCAAAGGATCTTTCCAAGGATTTAATCCTAGCCATGGCAGAATCTGAAAAGGTATGTGAGCATTTGCATCTTCCTATCCAATCAGGTAGCAATAGAATTCTAAAGCAAATGAATCGGGGCTATAGTCGTGAGAATTATCTAGAACTAGTTAATGAGATCCGGCACCAGATTCCCAATATTGCCATTACTACCGATATTATTGTAGGATTCCCAGGTGAGACTGAGGAGGATTTTGCTGATACTTTGGACATGGTTGAAAAAGTCAGGTATGATTCAGCTTTTACCTTTATATACTCTCAGAGGACTGGAACCCCTGCAGCTAAGATGAGTAAGCAAATAGATGAGAATATAAAGAAGGAAAGGCTTCAAAAACTAATGGATGTACAGGGCAAAATAAGCAAAGAAATCAACGATAAAGCTCATGACACTATTGTTGACGTATTGGTAGAAGGGCTGAGCAAAAAGAGAGATGATATGTATACTGGTAGAACCCCTCAAAATAAGCTGGTAAATTTTGCAGCGGATCATAATACAATAGGCAATATAGTAAAGGTAAAAATCACTCAGCCTAAAACTTGGACACTTGAAGGAATCATGATATAATAGATGAAGATAAGTATACTAACGGGAGGGTTTTTATGGCCAAATTAACCCCAATGATGCAACAATACATGCAGATTAAAGAGCAAAATAAAGATGCTCTTCTTTTTTTTAGATTAGGTGATTTTTATGAAATGTTCTTCCAAGACGCTGAAATAGCCTCAAAGGAATTAGAGATTACCCTAACAAGTAGGGACTGCGGTTTATCTGAAAGGGCTCCTATGTGTGGAGTGCCTTATCATGCAGCTGAAGGCTATATAGCTAAGCTAATTGAAAAAGGATATAAGGTAGCTGTATGTGAACAAATTCAGGATCCTGCTGAGGCAAAGGGCATTGTTGAGCGAGATGTGGTTAGAATAATTACCCCAGGCACTTTATTGGAAACGTCTATGTTAGACGAAAGAAGTAACAACTATATACTAGCAATCTTTAGGGATGATAATGTGTTTGGCCTATCGTGGGCAGATATATCCACCGGTGAGTTTAATATTAGTCAAATATCAGAAGAGAAAGCCTTGGAAAAGGCCAGGGATATTATATCTGGTATAACACCCCGAGAGATAATTACACCAAGAGATGATGAAGTTGAATCTAAAGTTTTTGATATGGTTAACAATCCACACGATGTTACTTCTACTCCATATGATATATGGGCATTCCAATATGATATAGCCTATCAAAAACTCATAGATCATTTTAATGTGCATTCATTAGAAGGATTCGGATGCCAACATATGAACATTGGTATTTGTGCCGCCGGTGCTCTACTTGGTTATCTAAACGATACCCAAAAAACATTATTGAAACATATCACATCTATCAAGCCTTATCAGACTCAATCATCGATGGTGTTAGATATCTCTACTCGCAGAAATCTCGAACTAACTGAGACCATACGGGGAAAAAGCAAAAAAGGATCATTGCTTTGGCTACTTGACAAATCCAATACAGCCATGGGTGGACGTCTTTTAAGACAATGGATACAGCAACCCCTCACTAAATCCAATCAAATTATGGATAGATTGGATGGGGTGGAGGAATTGGTTGAAAATCCCATAGCTATGGAGGAGCTAAAAGATAAACTAAAAAAGATTTATGACCTAGAGCGGCTAGTGGGCAGGGTTGCCTATGGGAATGCAAATGCTAGGGATCTAATATCCCTTAAGCAGTCCCTTGCCGTACTACCAACAATAAAAAATGTATTAGCAGATTTTAAATCTAGGATTCTTAGTGGCTTTTATGCGAATTTGGACTTGCTAGAGGATATATTTGAACTGATAGATTGTTCTATCGACGAAAATCCCCCTATAACCTTAAGGGATGGTTCTATCATTAAAGATGGCTTTAATGAGCAATTAGATAAATACCGTCTAGCCATGAGCAGGGGCAAGGATTGGTTGGCTGGACTTGAAAAAGAAGAGAGAGAACGTACTGGCATAAAGAATTTGAAAATTGGATTTAATAAGGTTTTTGGATATTATCTCGATGTTACTAAATCCTATTATGATCTTGTTCCAGAAAACTATATAAGAAAGCAAACTTTAGCTAACTCGGAAAGATATATAACACCCGAGCTCAAAGAAGTAGAGGATACTATTTTAGGTGCTGAAGAAAAGAGTGTTACTCTGGAATATAAGCTTTTTGCTGATATTCGAGATAAGATTGCTGATCAAGTGACACGAATACAAAAAACAGCTCATATAATTTCTGCACTAGATGTACTATGGGCTTTAGCGAGGGTAGCACTGGAGAATAATTATGTAAGGCCACAAATTGATGATGGAGACACTATTCATATTCGTGATGGGCGTCATCCAGTTGTAGAAAAGACCTTACCTCATGAGCTATTTGTACCGAACCACACCCACTTGGACAATTCTAACAACCGGGTTGCCATTATAACTGGGCCTAACATGGCAGGCAAGAGCACATATATGCGGCAAGTAGCTATTATAGTTCTAATGGCGCAGATAGGAAGTTTTGTACCAGCTAGCCAAGCCCGTATAGGAATTGTTGATAGAATATTTACTAGAGTGGGGGCATCGGACGATCTGTCTGCAGGCCAAAGTACCTTTATGGTGGAGATGAGTGAATTAGCTAATATACTTAACAATGCTACTTCTAAGAGCCTTCTCATCTTAGATGAGATTGGAAGGGGAACTAGTACTTATGATGGGCTAAGCATTGCTTGGGCAGTGGTTGAGTATATTTGCAAAGAAAAGAATTTAGGATGCAAAACCTTATTCGCCACCCATTACCATGAGTTGACGGATCTTGAGGACAAGGTAGACGGTGTGAAAAACTTTTGTGTTACTGTAAAGGAACAGGGTAATGATATTATCTTTCTAAGGAAAATAGAAAGAGGAGGGGCTGAAAAGAGTCTTGGTATTCAGGTGGCAAGGTTAGCCGGGCTTCCACATCCAGTCATAGACAAGGCTTCAAGAATATTAAGTAGGCTTGAAGAAATAAATATAAATAGGGATAAAAATAGTATTTATATTCAGGAAGAAGACCTACAGCTTTCCTTATTTGACAGTAGACCTTCGGGAATCGAAGAGGAGCTTAGAGAGATTGACATACTTAACATAACACCTATGGAAGCTATAAATATATTAAACCGCTTAGTTGAGAAATCTAAAAAAAGGTAGGGTGCTAGGATATGAATCAAATTCTTATATTGGATGATACTACTATTAACAAAATAGCGGCTGGAGAGGTTGTGGAAAGGCCTGCTTCTATAATAAAGGAATTAGTTGAGAATGCCATAGATGCAGATAGTACTGCTATTACTGTTGAAATTAGGGATGGAGGAACATCATATATAAGAGTTACCGATAATGGTAATGGTATGAGTCCTCAGGATGCAAGAATATCCTTTGAAAGACACGCAACCAGTAAAATTAATTCGTCTATAGATCTGGAGAATATACATACTCTAGGGTTTCGAGGTGAGGCTTTAGCTAGCATTGCGGCAGTAACCCACATGGAAATGATCACACGCCAAAGAGAAAGTATATCAGGAGCACAGATAATTAATCATGGAGGTAATATCGTATCAGAAAAGGAGATAGGATGTCCTGAGGGTACAACCATAATAGCTCAGAACCTTTTCTTTAATACGCCTGCTAGGCTTAAATTTCTTAAATCTCCTAGGACTGAGACCGCCTATATAAGTGATTTGATTGGTAAATTGATCCTAGCCCATCCCGAAATATCTTTTAAATATATGAATAATGGAAAGATTGTCTATTATTCGTCTGGAGATGGAGACCTAAAAAATGCTATTTTAAGTGTCTATGGTAAGGATGTGGTGAATGAAATTCTTCCAATCACTCCTGTAGATACTTCTACTGATATAAAATTATCCGGTTATTTGGGGAAACCATCATTAGGGCGCAGAAATCGCAGTCATCAATCCTTTTATGTAAATGGGCGCTATGTGAAGAGTAGTTTGTTGGCAGAGACAGTAGAAGATGCCTACAAACCTTATCTTGCAATTAATCTATTTCCCTGGATAATCCTTCACATCGAAATAGCCCCTAATATGGTGGATGTAAATGTGCATCCGGCAAAAACTCAAGTTCGCTTTAGACAAGGGGAAAAAATCAGCAATATTATACAGTCTCATATAGGGACTATACTAAAGGAGAATCCATATATACCGACATTGAGACAGAGTTCCTATAAATCTTCATCAGCTAGTCAGAATGTAGATGTAGATAAAGAGGAAGAACAAATTGAAGTATTTTCTTCTATTTCCAGCTATGAAGAACAGGATCAGCGTCATTTAGGTACTGGCTATACTGCATTGCAGGAAGGGTCATCGGGGAATATTTATACTGCTAATATCAGTAATATATCTTTTCCGAAAGAAGAAAAAGTTAATAAAAACAATATGGATAAAGGCAGTATGAATGAAAATGAGCATGATAATAATAGAACAAGAGGTGTTCCAATTCCACTCAAAATAGTAGGCAAGATTTTTGCTACCTATATTGTCGTGGAAGGTGAAAAAGAATGCCTGCTGATTGATCAACATGCTGCACATGAACGACTTTTATTTGAAAAGTATAAAAAGATGATATCAGAACAAGCAATTGTTACGCAACAATTGCTTCCACCAGCTATTATTGAAGTAACTCATGCAGAGCAACTTATAATTGAAGATTGTATAGACTTGTTCCACTCCCTAGGGTTTGAAATAGAGGCCTTTGGAGGAAAATCTTTTGCTGTCCGAGGAGTTCCAGTAATATTGGGTACTAGTCATATAAAAGAATTTTTCCAAGAGTTGCTGGATAATGCAGAGCACTTTAGCCAAGGTTCTAATTATAAACTTAAGATTGATGACATTATTCAAATGTCTTGCAAGAAAGCCGTAAAGGCTGGGGATAGTTTATCAGATAAAGAGATTTTGGCCCTGCTCAATGATTTGATGAACAAGAAGATCCCCATGACCTGCCCTCATGGAAGACCTATTATGATCTCAATATCCCAAAACCAATTGGAGAAGATGTTTAGACGAATATAAAAAACTAACCACGAGGAGAAGTTTTATGGATAAGATACCTATAGTTATTATTTTAGGACCGACAGCAGTTGGTAAAACCGAGATATCTATTGAAATCGCAAGGCAACTGGATGGAGAAATTATATCTGCTGATTCCATGCAAATATACAAATATATGGACATAGGGACTGCCAAGCCTAGTATAGAAGAAAGACAGGGCATTCCCCATTATTTACTGGATGTGGTATATCCAGATGAAAACTTTAATGTATCTTTATATAAAAATCTAGCCCAAAAAGCCATTGGAGAAATTTATAGCAAAGGTAAGGTACCTGTTGTAGTTGGTGGGACTGGCCTATACATTAATTCTTTAATATTTCCTTTAGATTTTACTGAAGCTGGGGAGGATAGGCAATACCGTGAAAGCTTGTTGAAGCAGATGGAGGAGAAGGGTAAAGAGTGGTTGTATAATAAACTAAAAGCAGTGGATCAACAGACTGCCAATCGACTCCATCCAAATGATGTCCGGCGTATAATTAGAGCCCTAGAAGTATACCATATTACTGGGGAACCCATGTCCAAAAATTATAGAAATAAGGACCAAAATAATGATCGATACTCTATTTCTCTAATAGGCCTGACAATGGAACGGCAAAAATTGTATGAGAGGATCAATAAACGAGTCGATATAATGCTGGAGAAGGGGTTAGTTGAAGAAGTTAGGTGGCTTCTTGAAAAGGGATATAATAGGGATTTAAACTCAATGCAAGGCCTTGGCTACAAAGAAATAGTTGAATTTTTAATAGGAAGACGTACCTTAATGGAGTCGGCCTATACTTTGAAAAGGGATACCCGCCGGTTTGCAAAACGTCAATATACCTGGTTTAGACGTCTAACTCATGTCAACTGGATTGATGTTGATAGATACAGTGATAAAAATGAGCTAGCCATGTACCTAAACAGCTTACTAGGGAAGAAGATTAAAAGTTAGGCATATAGGAAAATTAACTTTTAATACAGCGAGGTATGGTATATAATAGAATTAAGGATACAATGTGAAAAAGTTAGAAGGGTGGCTTTGAATATGGTAAATAAAGGAACAATAGTATTCCAGGAGATATTTTTAAATCAGGTACGGAGAGATCATATACCCGTGACTATTCATCTTGTAAATGGTTTTCAAATTCGAGGACTAATAAGGGGATTCGATAATTACGTAATAATTGTTGAAAGCGAGGGAAAGCAGATGATGTTGTACAAGCAAGCCGTTTCTACTATAACTCCCTCAAGGGCTGTACCTTTAAATAATGATAATAATAATGAATAAAAACAACATGGCCGTCATATAGATGGTTTTTTACATATTAGATAATCACGAATATTTGATTAATAGTTCTTAGTATTAGATAAATATAAGCTATTTAAAAGGAACCGGTAAGGTTCCTTTTAAATGTTGATTATAAAAATTTCTATTTAATAAATCTATTAATAAATAGAAATCATCAGAATGCTAGAGATAACTAAAGATTATATGAGAAGGAGAGCGTTATGGGAAAAAATAAAATTTTGCAATTAAATATGGATATCGATCCAAAGATTGTAGACTTAGTTGAGAAGGCACAAGAGAGAATCTCAGGGAAACTTCAAGATATAGAAGAATTGGCCCATTACAATCAAATTAGAATTTTAAAAGCTATGAAGGAGTGTAATATCAGCGAAAGGCATTTCCTCCCAACTACAGGTTATGGGTATGGGGATGAAAGCCGTGACCAACTAGAACAATTATATGCCTTAGTATTTGGCTGTGAAGACGCTTTAGTGAGACCCCAATGGGGTTCAGGCACCCATGTAATCAGTGATGCCTTGTATGCGGTTCTGCGACCAGGAGATAACCTTATGTCAATCACTGGCAAGCCCTACGATACCTTAGAGGATACCATAGGTTTTAGCAATGAAAGCACTAATAATGGTTCCCTTACAGACTGGGGTATTTCATATAGCCAAATAGAACTTACTGATGATGGGAAGATTGATATTGACAAAGTTCTAGAAGCGTTGAAGAATGCCAATACGAAAGCTATATTTATACAGCGATCAAGGGGTTATGAATGGAGGCCTTCTATATCTATCAAAGACATGAATCAATCTATATATGAGATCAAAAAACGATATCCTGAAATCTTTATTATTGTGGACAATTGCTATGGAGAATTTACTCAGGATATCGAGCCTGGTCATATTGGCGCTGACTTAACCGTTGGATCATTGATAAAGAATCCGGGGGGAGGCTTAGCACCAACAGGAGGATATGCAGTAGGAACTAAAAGGGCTATAGAACTCATGTCCTATAGGTTAACCTCACCGGCTGTTGGTCGTGAAGTAGGATCTTATGCAGCCTCCTATCTGCCTTTTTATCAGGGGCTATTTATGGCACCTCATATTGTAGGCCAAGCACTAAAAGGTGCTACTTTAGTGGCAAAAACATTTGAGGATTTGGGATATAAAGTATTACCCCATTGGAATGAAGATAGGGCGGATATAATCCAGTGTATTAGGTTTAATACTGATAAGGAGCTTATAGCTTTCTGTCAAGCCATTCAAGGGTCTTCCCCTGTGGACAGTCACGTAACCCCTTTACCTTGGGAGATGCCTGGGTATAGTCACAAAGTTATTATGGCGGCAGGGACTTTTATTCAAGGCGCATCTATTGAATTAAGTGCTGATGCACCCATTAAAGCCCCCTATACTGCGTATTTGCAAGGAGGCCTCACCTATGGGCATGTTAAATTTGCCTTGATTTCTGTCATATCTGAGCTTTGTAAGCAAGGTTTTATAATAGTATAAACTACGTACAAAATTGAAAAAACCCGTAACATGCCATATATTACGATATAGCTGGGAGGCATCTTGCGGGCTTTTTGTTTTCAATGATTTAAGCAGTCTTATAGTCTTATCTTTGATGATTATTATTTGATCATCGAAATATACGTATTACACCAATAACCTTTCCTAGTATATGTACGTCTTGTACTAGAATAGGATCCATATATGGATTTTCAGGCTGTAGCCTGATATGATCAGACTCCTTATAAAAGGTCTTTACTGTAGCCTCATCTTCGATTAATGCAACTACTATATCTCCATTTTCAGCATGGGATTGCTGTTTGACAATTACATAATCGCCATCTAGTATTCCAACCCCGATCATACTTTCTCCGCTGATTGCTAACATAAAAACATCATCATTGTGTAAATACTCAGCTGGAAGGGGAAAGGTATCTTCGATATTTTCCACTGCTAAAATTGGTTGGCCGGCTGTTACTTTTCCAACTATAGGAACATCCACTAGCTCCTTTCTAGGAAGATCGTCCCTTTGATCAATAACCTCTATAGCCCGAGGCTTAGTAGGATCCTTTCGTATAAGTCCTGCTTCTTCCAGTTTTGTCAAATGACTATGAACAGTAGAGGTAGATTTAATACCTACTCCTTGACAGATTTCACGGACAGAGGGAGGATATCCCTTTTCAGTGACCATTTGTTTTATAAATCTTAAAATAGCTTCTTGACTATCGTTTATATAATTAGGCATTATTACGCACCTCATTTCCTAAGTTATTAATATTATAGCACAGTATTAATCTTAACTCAAACAAACGTTCGACCTTTGATTGATAACATTAGATATACCATATTATTCTTGACAATGAACATGTGTTCGGATATAATTGTCTATAGAACATACGTTCAGGAGGGGGAAATATGTATCAAATACATAAAAGATATAATAAGCGCATTAAAGTTATCAGTAAAGTACGTTTAATAATATTTATATCCATATTATTGCTTATCATATATCCAGCCATACTACTTGCAGTAGGAAATCCTTCTAATAAGCAAGACTCATTTATAAGAGTCTACATAGAAGCAGGGGATACCCTATGGGATATAGCAAGGGCTAATTTGCCTCCCAGGACTGATATACGGGACTTCGTTTATAGAATCAAAAAAGTCAATCGATTGGACTCGTCTTTAATTAAAGAAGGAGATTATTTACTAGTTCCAATACAACCATAAAACTAAGGGAGTTAATCCTCCCTTAGTTTTACCACTCTGGCTGCTATTCTTCGTTTTTCTTCACTAATAGCAGCATAGTGTTTTCTTGTTGTATTTACATCCTTATGACCTAAGACGTCAGCTACTAAGTAGATATCTCCAGTCTCTTGATATAGGGTAGTACCATAAGTACTGCGCAGTTTATGAGGGGTAATCTTTTTAAGAGGAGATACTACTTTAGCATACTTTTGCACCAGGTTTTGCAATGCCCTATGACTGATTCGTCTCCTTTGTATAGAGAGAAAGAGGGCCGATTCGTGGCCAGGCCGTATTTCTATTTGTTTCCTTTTCTCCATATAGTCAAGTATAGCATTTTTAACCTCATCACTATAATATAGTATCTCTTGATCGCCACCTTTTCTAATTACCTTGAAGCTATTGTTTTTGAAATCAAAATCCGTAAGGTTGAGCCCAATACATTCACTTATTCGAATACCAGTACCTAACAAGAGACTTAAGATTGCTAGGTCCCTAGTTTTTGTGTATTTGTGATATCTTAGTTGGGTTGGGGTCAGCTTATCTCCTGATTCTACAGCATCAAGGAGTTTTGCAACTTCATCAACATCCAATCTAATAATAGGCTTTTCGGCTAGTTTTGGCATATCTACAAGATGAGCCACATTTCTATCAATCTTTTCTTTTTTATAAAAATATGATAATAGGGAACGGATGGATGCAAGCTTTCTCGCTTTACCCATTTCGCTGTTTTGTCGATCTTGCTGGATATTATTAGGATTAGTATAATAGGTAATGTATTCCAAAAACTTTTCTATATGGATTACCTGAATTTGATTTAGATGTTCTAGAGCAAAATCTGAAGAGGGCAGACCAGGGAAATCATCAGTTTCTTGGTTTATTAAATAATCAAAAAAGATCCTTAAATCATAGGCATAGTTGATTCTGGTTAAAATAGAAGTTGTATGTTCAATGCCCCGAAAATATTCTTCACAAAAACTGGGCAAATCCTTTATAAGACTACGCAGTTTTTTAGTATTTTGTTGCTGTTCTTTTATAAAATATGAGTTTTGATTGGACACATAGACACATCCTTTAATATAAGTTTTCTTGTAAGAAATAGTACTTAAATAAAAATGTTCATTAAAGTTAAAGTCATATAGGCCATATAAATAGAATAACTAGAACCAATCCAAATATAATATAAGAAAATTATACCACTTTCCATAAATCTTTGCAATACTTTGCTTAAAACTTGTATTTTGCGCATAGTACTAAAGAGCTCTTCTCCAGCTTACAATCAGCTTTCGAATTCGAAGTGTTATTATATGAAATCTATCTTTATAATAAATAACCACCACCAATTAATTGGTGGTGGTCTTCTTTATAAGATTATTTGATTCGTAATTTTAAAATGTACTTTTGCTACCCTGTGGATTAAATCATTACCGTGTTGCTGAGTAAATTGCTTGGCTGCACTAATCACTTGTGGAGACGCACCTTTTGGAAATTCTGTTTCATACTTGACTTCCAAATCACGTATTCTTCTAATAAATTCATCTCTTGCTAAAACACTAGCTGCTGCTACTGCAATATTTCTCTCTGCCTTAGTTTGCTGTTCAAGCTGTATTTTTCTTCCTTTTGTCATTAGTGCCTCTTGTATTAGCTCAGGTTTACCAAACTGATCGGATAAGGCATATTTACAGTCCACACGTTCTAATAAGTTTTCGATAACCCTAGCATGTCCCCAAGCTAATAATTTATTAAGATTCTTAATAGTACTGTACAACTCATTATATTTTTCATTGGAGATAACTACTATATCATAAGGACAGATTTTTTTAATAGTCTTGGATAATGTCTCAATTCTGCTATCTGCGATTTTTTTGCTATCAGCAACACCTACTGCTTTTAGTATTTTACTAGTCTCTTCATCGGTGTAAACTCCTGCCACTACTAGTGGGCCAAAATAATCTCCTTTTCCTGATTCATCAATACCGATTAGTCTTTCAGGAAATTGTAGTATATCAGAAGATGATGTGCTAGAAGGATTTTTTATTATAGTCTTATGATAAGTAGAGTTTGCAGTAATACTCTCAATAAAGGATCTAAATTGGTCATCTTGAATTTGTGAAAAATCCAAGCGTATACCCTTTTTGCTTTCATAGATTCTAAATATGCCTCTTTGTTGTTCTCTTTTTATTTCAAACTGGATTCCATAGTTTATTTCTTTCTTGTTATCTATTTTACATTCGTTGGACTCTAGTATTCCTTTAATATGGTCAAAACATTGGTATTTGTTCATATGTTAGTTCATCCTTTTATTGTATTGATTACTATAATGGCTTTCACCTAGACCTTTAGTCTTCGGTCTCCTCCCTTTCTCTCCTATTACTTCTCCTATCTATTTGTTCTGCCTTAAGTGCGCAGTTCCGTACCGCCTCCATAACACTACCCCTAAAACTATTCTTTTCTAAAGTATATATAGCTTCGATGGTAGTGCCTCCAGGAGAGCAGACCATATCTTTTAGGACAGCTGGATGCTCATTCAACTCCAAAACCATTTTAGCTGAACCCAATACTGATTGGGCTGCAATTCTATAAGCTTGATCCCGTGGCAGACCCATCATCACTCCCCCATCGGCCAGGGCTTCAATGAACATGTAGATATAGGCAGGACTACTCCCACTAATAGCAGTTACACCATTAATTAAAGCTTCATCTACCATCTCTACCCTACCTAAGGATGAGAATATTGAGTGTATCATCTTGCTTTCATATTTATTCAACTCAGAGTTAGAACATATAACACTCATCCCTTCCCCTATTAAGGCTGGTGTATTGGGCATAACTCTAATTACCTTACACCTATTATCTATTTTTTTATTTATAAAGTCAGTTGATATACCGGCAGCTATGGATATAAGCAGATGTTGCTTGGTGATACTGTCAACTATCTCATCCAATAGCCTCTTATAAACATTGGGTTTAACAGCAATAATAATAATTTTACATCTCTTAATTAAATCGCTATTGCTGCGCGCCGGAGTTACAGAGGTTTGGTTGACTAATTGTGACTGTCTATTAGCATCAATGTCGTAGACATATATGTTTTCAGGTTCAATTTTCCCCTTTCTTATTACACCTTTTATAATAGCAGAAGCCATGTTACCTGCTCCAATTACTCCAAGGTTTAACTGAGACATTATTACCACTCCGATCTCCTTGTTGATTTACTAGTAATGTAATTATTATGGTTATTGACAATTATATCATAGAACAACAAAAGGTGTCATAAAACAATCAAGTATTTACCTAAAAAAACCATTGACTTATTATTTAAATTGTCCTATAATACTAATTGTCGTTGCAAAACTAGCTTTGAAGGGGAGTAGCTCAATTGGTAGAGTAGTGGTCTCCAAAACCATTGGTTGCGGGTTCGATTCCTGTCTCCCCTGCCAAGAAAATAAAAGAGTGGATATAATATCCACTCTTTTATTTTTATATTATCTTAATATTATTAAATTGTTAATCTGTATAAGAATCTATACTAGGATTTTTTGCTATTTAAGTTCACCTACAAACATTTCTATGCGGTTCAAACCCTCTTCAATATTCTCATTAGAGGTTGCATAGGATAGTCTTACATATCCATCTGCCCCAAAAGCAATTCCTGGGACAACGGCAACACTTTGAGATTCTAACAGGGAGTCTGCAAAATCCAAAGACCCTTTAATAATTTTGCCATTATGATATCTACCAATAACATCCACAATATTTAGCATTACATAAAAAGCACCTTCAGGTTTCAAGCAGGAAATCCCATTAATACTGTTGATTTTATCTACCATAAAGGTCCTTCTTTTGTCAAACTGGGATACCATATCCAATACTATATCCTTAGGACCTTCTAAGGCTGCTAAACTCGCATATTGTGCCATAGAATTAGGGTTGGAAGTAGAATGGCTTTGGATGTTAGCCATGACCTTAATAATTTCTTGATTGCCTGCAGTATAACCAATACGCCATCCGGTCATTGCATATCCTTTTGACATTCCATTTACTAAAAGTGTACGATCTTTTATTTCGGGACCTAGGGATGCGATACTTACATGCTCGACCCCATCATATAAGAGCGATTCATATATTTCGTCAGATACGACAAGAAAATCATGCTTTATAGCTAGTTCTGCTATCTTCTCTAATAGTTCTCTATCATATACACATCCGCAAGGATTGTTAGGACTATTAATAATCAAAGCTTTGGTCTTACTATTTATAGCATCCTCAAGATTCTCTAGATCGATAGAGAAGCCATCTTGTTCTAAAGATTCAATAAACACGGGGATTCCACCTGCCATCTTTACCATCTCAGGATAACTAACCCAATACGGTAATGGGATAATAACCTCATCTCCAGGATTTAAGATAGCTTGAAAGATGTTATAGAGTGAGTGCTTAGCACCGTTAGATACAAGAATCTCGTCAAGCTTATAGTCTACATTATTATCCTGCATCAATTTTTTACAGATTGCATGCCTTAATTCTATAATCCCAGAAGAAGGAGTATATTTAGTATAACCGTTATCAAGAGCTTCTTTTGCAGCCTCTATAATATGATTAGGGGTATTAAAATCGGGCTCACCAGCGCCAAACCCTATCACGTCAATCCCATCAGATCTCATCTTTTTAGCTTTTGCATCTATTGCTAAAGTCAATGATGCGGTAATATTTTGATTCTTTCTTGATAATTCCATTCTCTTGCCTCCCAAAATGAAAGTTAAGTGCTTCGATCCATCATTTTCTACTCATTATACCACATTATATTCCCTTAGTCCACTAATAAGTGAAGGATCTCGATAGCCCTTTTGCAGACTCTCGCAATTTATTTACAGTCTCATAATCTATTACAACATCACCTACCATAGGAACACCCTCCCCATGACAATCACTTCCTCCCGTAATTATGAGTTCTTTGTCTGCGGACAATTTAGCATATTTTCTTGATTGCTTAGTTGTATGTTTGCTATGGTAAGCTTCAATACCAGCAAATCCGTAAGAAACTAATCGTTCAACGATTGAATCTTCTCCAATAAGGCCGGGATGGGCTAATACTGCTACTCCTCCTGCCTTATTAATTAGATTAATTCCTTCCCGGACAGTTATTTTATATCGCTTCACATAAGCTTTACAGTTTTCACCAAGATACTTTTCAAAAGCATCTGGTATATCTTTTACAATACCCTTGTCTATCATTGCTCTTGCTATGTGGGGTCTTCCTACATTGTCCCTTCCCCCTGCTTTTTCTTTCACAGATTCAAAATCTAGATCCATTCCGTAAATATTGACCAGCTTGTCTACAATTTTTCGTGCTCTATCATACCGGGCAGTTCTTATCCTAGAAAGTGCTTCTTGAAACCAATCTAAATGATAATCTATAAAATAACCGAGTACGTGAACTTCCATGTTATTTTCTTGGGTATTTATTTCAATGCCTGGAATTATTTCAATATTGTATTCTTTACCTGCTATTTCTGCTTCATTTAATCCATATGTGGTATCGTGATCCGTTACTCCAATGGCAGCCAGTCCTTTAGTGTGAGCATGATAGACTAGTTGCTTAGGGGTATATAAACCATCTGAAGCGGTAGTATGATTATGCAAATCTGCAAACTTAATATTTTCCATCTTTTCTCCTTTGTTTATATCCTAATCTTTTATCTGTTATATTAATTACTTTACTTAAGTATAGATTTTATTATCCTATAGTAGTTTCCTGAACAAATCTTTTTTACATCATCTTCTAAATAATTGAGTCGTAGAAGTCTATCAATTATCTTAGGAAAGTCTTGTGATCCATTAATACCCTCGGGTAATTGATCAATTCCATCAAAATCGGAACCAAATCCCACTACATCCACTCCTACTAGACCGGATATATAATCAATGTGTCGTATAATATCGTCCAGGCTACCCTTACTATCGGATAAAAAGGGTGGATAGAAGTTAATACCTATTAATCCATCAGTATTAGCAATGGCCCGTATCTGTTCATCATCTAAGTTTCTAGGATGGTGGCATAATGCCCTGGCATTAGAATGAGACGCTATAATAGGATCTTTTGAATGTTCTATCACATCCCAAAAGCCTTGGACCGAAATATGGGATACATCAATGATCATATTCAATTCATTCATTTCACGGACTACTGATATACCGAAATTCGACAAGCCACTCTTGCTATTTATTTCCATAATCCCATCACATATTTCATTGCGATGATTCCAGGTCAATGTCATTAATCTGACACCTAGTCTATGAATAATCCTGAGATTAGCTAGATCACCCTCCAATATATCACCGCCTTCAACGGTCAATAGAGCTCCTATTTGTTTGTCTTCTAATTGGTCAATGTCTTCACACTTTAGTATTGGTATAATAAGTTCAGGATTTTCTACTATCATAGTATGATATCTGTCTATTAACTTAATACCTCTTTGAAGTGAAGAGCCATAGAGCTGTTGGACTCCTATCCATGCAGCAAAGAATTGAACTTTTAAGCCGCCTTTAAGCAACTTGTCTATACTAATGTGATTTGCTGAATCCGCTAGTGTACATGACTTATCTAATAGCTTGGTTAAAGTATCACAGTGGCCATCAATTATTTTTATATCTTTCATACAATCATCCTCTCTAAGGGGACCTATGTTAAGGATTATAAAAAAACCTACCTATATATTTGGTAGGTTTATCGGGGTTCAACTATAAGTTTCATTGCAGTCCGCTCTTCTCCGTCGATTGTAATATCAGTGAAAGCCGGGATACACACTAAATCCAATCCTCCGGGAGCAACAAATCCTCTTGCAATAGCCACTGCTTTAATTGCCTGATTTAAGGCACCAGCGCCAATGGCTTGTAATTCAGCTGTACCACGCTCTCTAAGTACTCCGGCTAGTGCCCCGGCTACTGAATTAGGACTAGATCTGGCTGATACTTTTAATACTTCCACGATTTGACCCCCTATTCATTGGTATTTGTTTATTATATTCTACACAATAGCAACAAATCCTCTTTTTTGAAAGATATTCTCGTTATTTTATCCGGCGATCTTTCAAGCTAATAAGCTATTCGACCGGCTTACTAGCTTTAATCACATGGGCATAATGATCTGTTAACAAGTGATAAAATGTAGGTTTTATAGTCTCAATAAGTATAGGATTAAATAGAGGTGCATACCAATTAAATTACTGGTATAAGAGTGGCTTTATCTAGTTTTTTGAAATACAAAAGGTGTAGCAATGCTACACCCTATTTTGCATATTCAATAGCTCTAGTTTCTCGAATAACATTAATTTTTATTTGTCCTGGATATTCTAAATCTTTTTCAACACTTTTTACAATGTCTCTAGCCATTAGGATAGCCTGATCATCACTCACTTTTTCAGGCTTCACAATAATTCTCAATTCACGCCCTGCCTGAATTGCAAAGGATTTTTCAACTCCTGCGAAGGAATTTGCTATTTCTTCTAACTTTTCCAAACGTTTAATGTATGCTTCTAGAGTTTCGCGTCTAGCACCTGGCCTCGCTGCAGATATAGCATCTGCGGCTTGAACCAATACAGCCTCAACGGTGGTAGCTTCAATATCACCGTGATGAGCTAAAATAGCATGTACTACGTCGGGACTTTCTCTATATTTTTTAGCTAAGTCTGCACCGATTTGTATGTGGGGTCCTTCAACCTCATGGTCTACAGCCTTACCTATATCATGGAGCAATCCTGCACGCTTGGCCAGTCTAGCATCTGCACCTAATTCATCAGCCATTATACTTGCTAAATGAGCAACTTCAATGGAGTGTCGTAATACATTCTGTCCGTAACTGGTACGATACTTTAAACGTCCAAGTAGCTTAATCAGTTCTGGATGTATTCCATGAATTCCCACATCAAAGACGGCCTGCTCTCCTGCTTCACGAATCTCTACTTCCACTTCTTTTTTAGCTTTTTCTACCATTTCTTCAATTCTAGTCGGATGAATTCTTCCATCTAGAACGAGCTTTTCTAATGAAATTCTGGCTATTTCTCTTCTTATGGGATCAAAACCCGATAAGATGACAGCCTCTGGAGTATCGTCTATAATTAAGTCAATCCCTGTTGCTGTCTCCAAAGTACGAATGTTGCGTCCTTCTCTACCGATAATTCGTCCTTTCATTTCATCATTTGGTAGTTCAACCACAGAAACAGTGGCTTCAGCCACATGATCTGCTGCTGATTTTTGTATAGCTAAAGCGGTAATGGAACGAGCTGTCTTTTCGGCTTCTTCCTTAGCTCTGTTCTCATATTCACGTATCTTGACGGCCACTTCGTGAGCTATATCCCTCTCAACACTTTCTAAAAGCGTTTGACGAGCTTGGTCTCTTGTCATTTCAGAAATCTTCTCTAATTCACTTAGCTGTTTTTTGTATAGAGCTTGAATTTCATTTTCAAGTTTCTGTACATCTTTTTTTCTTTTGTTAAGAGAATCTTCTTTTGACTCCAAAGAATCCATTTTTCTATCTAAGTTTTCTTCTTTTTGTTGAACTCTGCGCTCAACTCGTTGAATTTCATTGCGACGATCTCTTACTTCTCTATCAAACTCATTTCGCAGTTTGTGTATTTCTTCCTTTGCTTCCAGTATAGCTTCTCTTTGCGTTGCTTCAGCATGTTTTTCGGCTTCTTCAACAATTCTCTTTGCGGCTTCTTCTGCACTAGCTATTTTTCCCTCGGCAATCCGTTTGCGATAATTGTATCCGAGCGCCACTCCCCCAATAGCCACTACTACCAGGACAAATACCTGTAGTAGTTTATCCACTAGATAGGGACACCTCCTCATTTCTTCTTGATAATAGTCAAGCCAGTTTAATTCATCGGCTCATAACATAATCGAACATTTAATCTCATAACTCTAATTGATAATTACTATTGTTATAATCAACCAAGTTAAAGCAATATTTCTTCGTTACATTTACTCGATTGATTTCCATGAATAGCCTTATTAAACAATAAGGCTATTCGTACCTAATAGCAATGTAAATTCATTTTATCTTTTTTTTAATACTATGTCAAGGAAAGAAATCTCTGCTGTGCCTTATTATCTTAAAAGATCAAGTATATATTGATTTAAATAGCACATTCATATAGTATACTAAGAACTACACATAAAGAGTATGTTTATAACCCTCTTGGTTCTTATGGAAAGTTAAGACTCCATTCTGTTATTGATTAGTGGGAATTATTTTTATATTGTCTGCAGCTTTTCCTGATTCTCGTTTTACTATGTCCAAGATTTGTGCAACTTCTTCAGGAGCCAATTCTTGTTTATCTACAATGACACTTACATAATCTTGATTAAATATAACTATAGAGTCACTGAAACCCTTTGCTTTCAAGAGTCCTTCAATATTTAACTCTTTTTCCATATTTGATGTGATTTCTAATAGTTGGGCTTGAGCCTCATTTTTCATTTCAGCTTCTGAGTTCGGATTATTCACTATCTCCTTTATATAGTCTATTTCTTTTTTTCTTGTGCTTTCTCTTTCAAAGCGATATTCTACAAAAAAGCCACCACTGCTAGATGTTTTAGCTACTTCAGACGATATATCTTCCTGATTATCTTGGTTATCCTCTTGACCTTTTGATGCATCCTTAACCGTTACAATAGGCTGTTCGTCCTCTTTATTTAATAAATTATCTTCTTGCCTATTGTTTAGAGTATTTTGATTATATACAAAGTTTAGATAACCCGTTATTACCAGAAGAATTACCAACATCCCTAAAACTAAATTTTTCCTTTTAACTGTTAGCATGTTTACTCAATCCCCCTTAATTGCTTACTTCCATTGGAAAAACCTCTACTTGATTGGGATTAACCCCTAATGCAACCTGCACAGCCTTCATAAGCTCCATTTTTACCCTTATGTCCTCGGCCCCTTCAGAAATGATTATTACCCCTTTTATTTCTGGCTCCACCTCCTTTAAAATAATGGGTTTTGAACCCTCTGAATCATTAAACGTTGACGGTTGAAAATTCTTATCCGTTTGATTTATTCTTCTTGTACCGCCGCTGTTATCTTCTTCTTCGGTCACTGTAGTGGATTCTACGGTGTTCATAGCAGGTATGATTTCTTTACCAGAATTGTAGGTTATCATTACCTCTACTCTACCTGCTCCTTTTATAGCTGATAGTATTTCTTTTAGCCTTTGTTCATCTTGATTCCCAGTGGCATCATTTTTCTCTACCCAATGCAGTTGGCCTTCATTATCTGCTTGGATATCATCCTGATTTGCACTAGATGGCTTGTTTAATGTAGAAGCGTAGATACTTATAATAATTGAGATCACTAGAATAACAACTATCCACTCCACGTTCTTGATTTCTTTAAACTTAGAAATTAAGTCTTTAAATGATTTATTTCCCTCCATCTCTGGCCCTCCTTATCATAGGTTTGCTATTCATTACTTATGTATATTCTCGAATCATCTATTTCATAAGCATCAGATAGGTCTTCTTTAATCATTTGATAATCTTTTTTCTCATATTCCGATTGATTAGTAGTAGTCTTTTCATATCTAGTAGATTTTGATCCTATGGATATCTCAACAGGATTTATTTCTAATGGATTATGACCACCGATCGTAACATCAATTCTATTTATAGAATATATATTTTCGTCATCGGGTTCTGATATTGTGATTGTTGCTGAAACATTGGTAGCATCTGAAAGATACTTCTTAACTCTTCTAATTACATCTTCTTCTAGTTTGTCTTTATATAACTGCATCAAAAGATTTTCCTGATTTATTTCCAAAGCTTGATTTCGGGTAGTTATAGTTTCAAGTTCTGCCTCCATTGTTTTGAACCAAAGATTGCTCCTAAAATTAGGATAGTGACCTATTAGCTTTAACAAAGGTTGTAAAATAACTAGCATAGTAATAAGTCCAACGAAAAAACGAGTATAGGTTTTTAGATTTCCTTTGGGAATAATCATATCCATCAGTGTTCCTAGAACAATTACACCAACTATATTTGCAATCCATTGATTTATCATTGAAGATTCTCCTTTACCTCATCATAATAGTCATATTGCCGATTCCTATAAACAATGCTATAGTCAAAAAAAACATAATAGCGATGCCTGCTATCGTAATAAAAAATATTAATAAAATACTACCTATTTCATTTAGACAAGTTACAATTCTTTTATCGCTGATTGGTTCCAGCAAAGCACCGCAAATTTTATAAGCAAACATTAGCGACAGAATCTTCAATGTAGGATACAAACATAAGCCTATAGCAACTATTAATCCAACTACACCCACTGCATTTTTAAGCATAAGTGAACAACTCACGAGAATATCAACTGTTTGAGAAAACATTTTACCGACTACCGGAACAAAATTTTCGATAGCATATTTTGTAGTGCGAATTGAGATCCCATCAAAGGAGGCTGCAAGTATTCCTTGCATGCTAAGAACGCCGATAAATACAGTAAAAACGATACCTAAGATCCAGTTACAAATATTTTTGGTTAACTTGCTTAGGCTTTTAAGATTGATATTATCATTGATATTGCCTACCAATACAAGAATTGTAGATAGGTAGATCAATGGTATCATGACACTTTTAAGAAAAACGCCGGTGATTCCCGATAGTAGCACCGTAGCTGGCTGCATGATCCCTGATGAAGCAATTCCGCCCATTCCAATTAAAAGAGCCAAGAGAGCCGGAAATAGAATTTGCATAAATGAGATCATTTGTTCTATTGCATTTTTTCCGATATTAAGTGCCAGGCTTATGCTTTGTATTATTAAAACAACTATCATAATATAACAAATCATCCATGCCAATTCACCCACTGATGCATTACTAAAGTTACTTTTAAAATTATTTAGAATCCCGGTAATTATTGCTATAGCAAAAATTTTAACCATAAAGGATAAATTCAAGGTGATCTCGTCAAAAAGAGTTGCACCAATTGTCTGGAATACTTGATTCCAATTAAATTGGAAATTACCGCTTACAATATTTATTATCATTTCTCTTATACTGACATTTGATGACAGGTAGTCTCCATTCTTATTCAACCCATTAGCAAACTCATCCCATTTATCGATATTTAAATAATCCAATTGATCTTCTGCTATTTTACGAATTTCTTCACTTATATCAGTTATATGATCCTCTTTCATAAAAGCTACTTTGGAGGGGATTAGTATAAGAACAATAATAATCCCAACAATAGCTAAGTTTTTCATATGTTGAAGCTCCTTATGGCAATATTCTCAAAACTGTTTCTGTAAGCACTGTCAAGATAGGTAAGCCAAGAATCATTATCATCACCTTACCCCCTAGTTCTATCTTGGATGCTATACCATTTTCCCCCATATCCTTGCATATCTGCGAACCAAATTCAGTAATGTATGCTATACCAATTATCTTAATTAAGGTAGATACAAATACAGTGTCGATTTGGGTTTTATTGACTATGTCGTTGAATACTCCTAGTATATAAGGTAGCTTGTCTGCTATAATGAGAAATATTAAGATGGTTGCTGCAATGCTTATAAGACCAGCGATCTCAGGCTTTTGCTGTTTTATAGTTATAGAAAAAATAGCTGCTACAATACCTATTCCAATAATTTGTATTATATCCATCTAAAACCGAGCCACCTCCATCTAATATCTTTTGTTATAGTTCTAATATAAGCGAAAAATATTCTTCACACTATTGAATAGATCACTAATCAGATTAATCACCATTAGGAGCACTACGACAACACCGGTCAGGGTTGTTAACATGGCCATTTCCTCTCTATCTGCCCTTAAGAGTACTTGATTTAATACAGCCACTAATATACCAATTGCAGCTATCTTAAAGATAATATCAATATTCACCCTCATTTCCTCCATTCGAAAAATTAAAACAATACTATAGCTATGCCAATTCCTAATAGTATTCCTAGGCTACGATACATTTTCCCATAGCTTAGACCTATTTGCTGTGCTTTTTTTTCCTCTGTTTTCAATTGATGCTGGGCAAGTTCAAAATATTTTACTTGGCTTTGTCTATCACCATTTCCTAATTGCAGCCCGAATCTATACATAATCTCATATTCTTCCTTGCCTATATATGGATTGTTCCTAATTTTTTTGAGACATTCCTGCCACGCATCTGCCAGAGAATACTCGTTCTTATCCTCTAAGACACTTGCCATTTCGACAAAAAATGCCTTCCATTCCCCACTTAATGTTCTAATAGAATTTCTAATGGCTTGAGATAAGAAGGTTGAGTAATAAATCATTTCTGTTTCCAAGTAAGCTAGAATACTTTGTAAAACCCTAATATTATAGATTCTTCGGTTATATCGGTAGGACATATGCATGCCCAAAAGGGTGCAAGAAATAATAATTAGTGTACTCGAGATTACTTTTAACAACACTTCGCTTCTTCCTTTCTTGCAAATTCTTGAGGGTATGCCAGTAGATTTCCTCATTTACCTAATAGGATGATCGAGCAATTCTTGGCCGTCAAATCCATCGTAGACTTTTTCCAAGGTACCAGTACCTAAACTATTTCCTAGCACCAATATCCTTTTAAAAACCTTTTTATCTAACAAAGATTTTAATATAGGTCTTTTACGCGCATCTTCCAATCCATGACTGTGAGCAGTTGTTATTATCGTAATGCCAGCATTTAGAGCATCTTCTATGGCTATAATATCTTCAGGTTTGCCAATTTCATCGGTAACAATAACGTTTGGTGACATTGATCGGATCAGCAAAATCATACCTATAGCTTTTGGACATCCATCCAATATATCAGTTCTAATGCCTACATCATTTTGGGGAATCCCCTGAAAACATCCGGCTATCTCGGACCGTTCATCAACAAGCCCTATCTTAATGCCTCTGAATCCTGTAAAACCGTTGCTCAACTGTCTTGTGAGATCTCTGAGTAAGGTGGTTTTGCCCATTTGTGGTGGTGACAAAATTAGAGTATGCAATACATCATTACCTTTGGTAACATAAGGTATAGTTTTGCTGGCAGCATTAAGAATCTCCCTTGATATTCTTATATTAAAGGAGCTTATATGTTTAAAAGTAGTAATCCCTTCCTTGTTCAACACTGCTCTCCCAGATAATCCGATGCGATACCCTCCTTGTAAGGTTATATAGCCATTGCGCAGTTCTTCCTCAAAGGCATATATAGAATAATTAGATATTAGTTCCAAAGTTCTTCTAATATCTTCCGCAGTGACACAATAGCCCTTAGCTGGGTGATTAGTAACACTTCCATCTACACATAGAAAATAGTCCCTTCCACGGCTGTATACCATGAGGGGACGACCTTGGCGGATTCTGATTTCCTCTAATTCTCCGAGTATTATGGGAGAAACTGATAAAATGATTTTCTTTAGGTTACTAGGCAATGCATCTATAACTGGTTGAAAGCTGTATGCTAGATTATTAGCTATCTTTTGTTTCATATGGACTCGTCCTTTCTTTTTGTATAATATATCTATGACGATTAGGACTTGTTTATAACTATTTAAATAAAAAAAGACCGGTATCCAACCGGTCAATATATAATAGATTCTAAAATCAAAAATTTTAAGTAATCAGTTATCTGTCTTAAGTGTGCCATCTTCGTCGTAAATTATCTCGTTGCAATTTGGACACAACAGCTCATCTTCAAAATCGAATATATCATCAGCGAAGTATACAGTATCATGACAGTGGGGACATTCTACTTCGATGTACTGGATGTTATCGGAATAGTCATCATCCTCATCATAGTCCTCATAACCGTATATTTTATCCTCTAGATTTGATAGATCTTCATCGATAGTCTGGACATACTCTTCAAGTTCAACTTGAGAAGCATTTAATTCTGTAATTTCATCAACCATATCGTCTAGTACGTCAATAATCTTTATAAGTATTTTTCCTTCATTGGTACTATCATCAACTCCTAGACCATCCATTAAGCCTTTTAAATAGGCAACCCGCTCAAGTAAATAGTTCAAACTCATTCCCTCTTTCTATTACTTATTAGCAAATCTTGTACCATGTTAATTATTCAATAGTAATATGATACCCCTAAACTCTTTCCATATACTCTCCTGATCTGGTATCAACTCGTATAACATCGCCTATGTTAACAAATAATGGGACATGCACTAATGCACCTGTCTCAAGTGTAGCAGGTTTACTACCTCCAGTAGCAGTATCTCCTTTAAATCCTGGTTCCGTTTCAGTAACTTCTAGCTCTACAAAGAATGGTGGTTCTACAGAGAATGCCTCTCCTTTAAAGAACTTAATAGTTACATTCATATTTTCCTTTATAAATTTGATTGTATCCTCTACTTGGCTATGATTAAGAGGGATTTGCTCGTAGGTTTCAGTATCCATGAAATAATACAGATTCCCATCGTTATATAAATACTGCATTTCCTTTGTCTCCACATGAGCTCTTGATACTTTTTCACTGGGGCTAAAGGTTCTTTCTAGTGTAGTGCCGGTGACAATATTTTTTATCTTTGTTCTTACAAAGGCAGCACCTTTCCCCGGTTTTACATGTTGAAAATCTACGACTGAGTAAACCTGATCATCAATTTCAATTGTAATACCTTTTCTAAAATCTCCTGCAGAAATCATTACTTCATCTCCTATTCATAATAGAAATATTATTATAGTTAATTTTTAAACCTAGTCTGTAGACGGATTAGTCAAATGCTTAACTAGAAAATCTAAGGCTAATCCATAGCCTTCCAACCCTAGGCCACTAATCTGTCCCAGACATACGGGAGCTATAACAGACAAATGGCGAAAAGGTTCTCTAGCACTAATGTTTGATATATGTACTTCAATTACCGGGAGATTAACTGACGATACGGCATCCCTAAGAGCATAGCTATAATGACTAAAAGCTCCAGGATTGAAGATTATACCATGGGTATCTCTTCTAGCTTCATGTATTTGATCAATTAGAGCGCCTTCATTATTGGATTGAAAATGATAAATTTCTACACCTAAAGCTTGAGCACTCTTATTCATATATTTGATCAAACTCTCCAAACTGATTTCACCGTAAATAGAAGGCTCTCTCTCCCCTAGAAGATTTAAATTGGGTCCATTTAAGATTAGAATCTTCATAACAAACAAGAACTCCCTTAATTAATCTCACATATATATTATCATATATTGGTATTTTTGAATAGGTTCAATTTTTCTCGATAAATATCCTTTAGTCTAAGAGCATCTTCGGCCATAACCTCTCTGGATTCACATATTATTGTTGGAGTCAGTTGTCTTTCAATAATTACTTCTGCTAAAGGTGAGAATTCTGGCCCATACTGAGAATCAGAAATGGTCCAGTGCTTTTTCTCACCACCTGTTGTAAATTCGATACGGCTAAAGTGAGAATGAAAAACCTTAGTTCTCTCATAGCCAATAGCATCTTCTACACTATTTAGGATCAATTCGTAATCTTCTTTACTATTTATTGCACCTAATCCTCGGGCGTGCAGATGTCCAAAATCCAGAGTAGGAATAATATTTTCATGAAAAGAGCAAAAGTATAGAACTTCTTTTAAATTACCCACTTGATTTATTTTGCCCATTGTTTCGGGACACAGAAACATACCCTTTTGGAGGAATGTTCTGGCTTTTTCTATAATTTGCTCTAGGGTGGAAGCAGCCCTTTCAACTGCTGTTTTTCTAGACATTTTTGCGCAGGAACCTGGATGAAAAACAACCCTCTTTGCTCCAAGCCAACTGGCCACTTTCAAAGAGTCCAATATATATTTAATGGATTTTTCTCTTTTATCTTTTTCAGGTGAAGCAAGGTTTATATAATATGGGGCGTGAACACTAAGGGCAATATCATATAGTCTTGCCTGTTCACCAATTGCTCTTGCTGTTTCTTCCTTTATGTTTATACCCCGAGTTAATGAATACTCATAAGCATTTAAACCCATATCATAAAGCCACTTAGGCATTTGTACACTAGTTTTATTCCCTTGTTCATAAAATATTTTACTGTTTCCTGAGGGGCCAAATCTAGTTTCTTCACACAAGACCACTATTTATTGTCATCCCTTCCAATCAACTTTATAATGTCATTCATGATTTGCTCCTTACTTTTCCCATCAGTTGTTACTGTATGGTGAGCCATCATATATATAGGGCGTCTCTGGGTGTAAAGTTCATCTATCCGTCTTTTTAGGTTACCATGATTTAGCATAGGACGATTACTAGAATCCTTTAATCTATCATACAAGAGGGCTGATGAAGCATCTAAATGGATCACTGTACCTTTTGATAACATTGTATTAAATAATTCTCTGTTCATTACTGCACCACCACCAGTGGACACCACAAGCTTATGTAAGTTCATTATGTCCATTATTGCCTTATATTCCAATCTCCTAAAATATTCTTCTCCATGTCTATTAAAAATATCCGGTATGTCCGTTCCAGCTATTTCCATAATCTTTTCATCAGTATCAACAAAAGCATAGGACAGTTTTTTTGCTAATTCACTTCCTATTGTAGTCTTGCCTACGCCCATAAATCCAATCAATATAATCTTATTCATTGGAGTACATTCCTAAATTATGTCTCGGATTCTTACTGACCACATCAATCGCTTTTACAAGAGCCATAATTATATCCACCTCAAATTGTTGTTGAAGGTATGCTATCTTTGAATATATTTCACCCTGACTTGTCACGATATATTTAGGCGGTAGTGTATTAAGGGCACAAGCCATAATATCTAAGCGACATCTAGTGCATGTACAGAATTCATACTTTTTTGATAGTTCATTCAACACAGTAGGCACAACATCTTCCATGTAATTCTTTAAGAAAATTGAGTCTTTGTTTTTCTGCTTCACCTTTAGGCCTCCTTTTGTAATGATTATAACATTTATACCACGAAAACCAAAGTCTCATTTATTTATTATAGAAGATATTAATAGTTTTCCTCTGCTTTGAATACTAAGAATGACAATATCAACTCAACATCACAATTGTAATCCCTATTAACTGTATTTGATTGCTTCTTATCAATTTTTATATGATTTATTGCCACAGGCCAAGGTATCTCTTCTATATTGGCAATTATTTTTTTAAGATTAGTATAATTTGTTTCAAGGTTAAGTGAAACAGTTGCAGTATGATAATCATCATATTCAAGGGCATCCTCAAATTTAAGCTTGGTACTAATCCCTAGCCCTTCAATGGATTCCTCTATAAATATAATAATTTGGGGATTTATTTTTTTGCTATCATATATTGAAGAAATCCCCTGACTGTCTACTTCCAATTGTGATAGGTTTACTTGCATATCTTGAATTTGAATTTCAGTATAGGAAGAGTCTTCCAAATTGAGTTTATTTACATGGATTTCATCTTTAATTAGGTTGATTTGACGGTATAAGTCCTTATAGAAGAAATTATAGTATGAGAGTGAAATAATGACTGCCAATGTAACAGATATAAGCTTCTTTTCCCTATTTGAAATCTTCAATATCTTCCTCCCCTTCAGTATATATATCCTCTATACAGATATCATTCATCTCAATGGCGGATCTAAGAAAAAAACGTTGCTTTTCACTTTCTCTATCGAGAGAAATCTCATGAATGTTGACCGATACTATTCTTTTATTCTCATATAATCTTAATATACTATTGGCTATTGTTGCTTTACTGGGAGCTATACCTTCAATATCCAAGGTTTCATCGGATAGGCTTATATGGGTTAATTCAATACCTGGGAAGATTGATTCATCTATGGTATCTAAAACGGAAACAAAATCCATATTCCTAGATTCTATTTGATAGATAATATCTACCTTCTTTGATAGGCTGTCCGAGTATTCCTTTAGATTTAAGTATTCATTGTTAATTTCATTCCAGACTCTTAATTCTTGGTCTAGTTTTTCAGACTCCGATATGAGCCTATTCTTGTAAAGAATAGGCAGAAGGAAAGCAGCCATAATTATTAGTAAAACTAAAGCTAAAGTTATTATCATTAGAGCATATCTAGGCCTTTTTACATTCAACGGCATTAGATTTATATCCCTTTTCATTATCACAGCCTCCTAATAGTAGATCCAATAGCATTGCCTAAAACCATAAGGTCATTCCTCTTTAATCCACCGGCCACTAAATTCACTGAACTTATCCATTCACTATACAATGATACATCTACTCCGACTTCTTGACTTAAATCTTTAATAAAATTTCCACTAGTTGCCTTGGGGCCAAACAGGATAATATTATTAAGATGATTGTCCTCTGGTACTTGGTTTTGAAAATACCTAAAAACCCCCACTATCTCACCTATTAGTTGTCCTAGGTTTGTATCAAAGGCAAATGATATGGTCTTATCCACGAAATAGTTACCATTATGTAATATAATGATGCTGCTATAATAATTCTCTATATTGATCAAACATAAGTTACCATTATCTAAAATCAGTTGCTTTTCATGAGTGGAAAACATTTTTAATAGCTTGTGCAGGCAATTAGATGGAACATCCAAATATATTGGCTTTAAGCCAGCTTTTTTTAGCATCTGAATATAGGGAAATGCTATCTCTTTTAGAATTGCTACGACCATAATATTCCAAACCTCTACACCATTCAAATCAGATACATCCATAATTCTGTAGTCAATAATGTAATCATCTAAACCCTTAGTTAGATAATCCTTTATATCAAAAAGAATATTCTCCCACAGTATTTCAGCGTCCATCTTAGGTAGGGAAATTACTCTTGTTATTATGTGGTGCGCAGGCAGACATAAGGAACACCTATTAGCCTTGATTCTATTTAAATCCATTATCCTTCTGATAAACTTGGCTAATAATTCCTCAGAAATTATTCTGTCATTTTCTAATAAGCCTTCTGGAATAGTTTCTATTGCCCATTTGCTACATATGCCGTTTTTAGTTGTTTCTATAATTCTTATCTCACGTGAACCAATATCTACTCCTAAGGAGACCTTAGCTTTTAATCTCATATTTACAACCTCCCTAAATGTTTCATCTAGTCTCGATCCATTCTGAGATATAGAAAGAGGAGTGGTCTAACTTAAAGTCTTCTTCATTTGGGTCCCTCCAGACTACATGAACTGAAGCTTTAACAGAACGGTTTATATTCCCAATTCTACAGGTAGATATAATTACTATCTCATCTTTATTCAATACACTATTATTTCTTTTACAGGTAATATTGACTTTTACTTCTTTCCCCTCATAGTCCTCAAATTTAGGAGGATTTATTGGTGTTTGAAGCAGCCTCATGAGAAAGGATTGTCTGCTAACAACCTTAGGATCCTTATATAATTGTTCCATGTTGTTACATAGGTTTTCTATTTGCTGTGTTAAACCTGCTTCTGCATAGTAATAAGCTGCTTGATATAGCTTATCCGAGGAAAGAATTTTCATATGAACTATATCCATATTTAACAGAGTTATGCCTAGCAGAGAAAGAACCAAAAGTACTAAGAGTACTACAATTATAGCAGAGCCTTTTTCGCCAATACTCATTATATATCACCTTTTTCTATACTATCTATCTCCTGACCCAAACATAGCATTATTAATCCATTAGGTAAAAATAGGCTTCAAGTGAAAAGGTTTTCTCATTGCTATCAGGAATGCTAGAAATCTTTATGTAGACTAATGATGGATTAGGCATAGAAAATGAAAACTCCGATATACCTGTAGCTAGCTGGTTGTTTTTATTCATTAAAACGTCTTTTGATAATCGATAGTTTTCATCACCAACTATTAAGAGATCTCCTCTAATGCTTACATTGTTAGTTCGTCTAATATGATAGGTAATATGCTCCATGGCAATCCGCAAATTGGATTGATTCTCTATGGCTGTTGTATTATTTATATATCCCTGGATTCCAAATAGGTAGATGGAATAAGCCAACGATAGTATTAAAAGAATAAGACTGACAGCGATGAGAAGCTCTATTAGAGTAACTCCCCTTTGTATTCCATATGATTTCTTTGTTGTAATTAGTGTGTTTTTCATAATTTTATCTTCAACTTCTATTTCAATTTTTCAGTCTAATAATATTTTCAATTTGAAATATTGGCTGCCCAAGACTGGTATTATCGAAGGCCTCTATCCTAACCTTGGATATTATGTAATCTCTATAAAAGCATTTATCAGTAACCGTGCATTCCTTATCAGATATAATATCCCAGTTGTTATTAGCTCCAGGATATATAGTAATATTGATATCTCCAGTAATATTAAAAGTTATATTATTATCTAACTGTCCATGGATCAAGTTGATATACACGTCACATTTTTCAGATGGCATAAGTAGTCCAGACATGGTTTGCTCACCTAAGCTTATATTAAAGGAAGTCTGTTGAATATCTATGTACATGGTGTAATCATCCATATTTGCTTCTAGTAAGAAATTTCTAAACCCGTCAGGCGAAAAAACTCTTAACTCATCTTGTGAATCATTGATATTATTTGATATTATATAAAAACATTGCATATCAGATTTAACGGAATAAGGTGCTATAGAAGTCCGGATAAAAAAATCATCAACCTCTTTAACCCCTCTTGATCTATATGCTTCTAAGCAATTTTTGGACATTAATATCTCCAATTCATTTCGGGATAGATAAATTGCTTGAAATTGCCTAGACATAGATTTGCGTGCTCTCGTCGATTGAAGAAACATACCAGTAAAAGGTCCTACGATGAGAGCAACAAGAAAAATAGCTACAAGGATTTCAATAAGGGAGATACCTTTGTTTTTATTCAAGATTTTATCTCCACCCTTCCTGTACCAACAGCAACGGTTATGGTTAGCTCGTTTCCTTTTTTAGATGTTAAGGTAATACTACCAGTTTGTGAAGGAATGCCTGTAGGCGAAAAGGTGAGTCTCTTAAAATCACCCTCACTCTTGAAAGTACAAGTAATCTCGGAGATGTTTGGGTTAAACTCTACTCTTTTAATAGTTGGATCCCGGAGGGCTATACTTCTAATCCTGTATAAGTTCTCCTTTAAATTGACTTCGAAATGATGATAGATGCCCTTAGTGGTGGCCAGATGTTGCGTCCATCTAATATCTTCTACTATTTCCTTTGCTGTAGAATCTAATACCCACTTATCTATTGTACTTACAATCTCAGGAATAGCAATTGCTGATAATACGCCCAATATAGCGATTATACATAACAATTCTATTAGGGTAACCCCTTTTCCATTATACACAGAAATTCACCGCCTATAAAAAACTAACCACATACCACTGGATTATATCTCTTCCCCATAAAAGTGCGATAAGGCTGGCTAATGAAATGAAAGGGCCAAAGGCAATATATTCTCCTTTATTTTTTATTCCCAGCAGTAAGAGAAAAATGGAGAAAATTCCGCCAATGTATATAGAAACAAATAGAGTCAATAGGGTTAGCTTCCAGCCTAGAAAGAGCCCGATGACCCCTAACAGTTTAATATCTCCACCGCCCATTCCTTCTTTTCTTAAAACTAACAATGAAACAAGCCCAATAATTAATAAACTACCTGCACCACTAATAAGGCCTAGTATGGCATTCCAAAATTGTGTAGTAAAGCCGGCTAAACTAAATAAAACTCCGAAGATGAAGCCTATAACAACTAATTTATTGGGGATAAATTGTTGTTCAATATCTATAAAGGAGATAATTATTAGAAGTCCTGTTAAAAATGTGTAGCTGACAAACTGCCAAGTTAGGCCGTAGGCATTATATAATAAGAGGACCAATACAGCTGTAATAAGTTCAATAATAGGATATCTTATAGAAATCTTAGCTTTACAATACCTGCACTTACCTAATAGAAAGATGTAGCTTAGTATGGGTATTAGGTCTAAGGGTGCTAGTGGATGTCGGCATTCTGGGCAATGGGAAGGAGGATATACAATGGATTCACCACTCATAGCCCTATGGATGCATACATTATAAAAACTTCCTAAAAAGACACTAAATAAAGCCATCAATAGTATTGTCATGAAAATACCCTTTCTTTTAGTCTAAATAAACATACAGTTTAAACATGGGCATGGCTACAGAAATAACTATAAAAGCTATGATTCCACCTAAGAGGAGTATAGAGATAGGTTCAAGTAAGTCAACAAATTTGTCTATAGCAGCTTCAGCTTCCAACTCACATATATCTGCTATCTTTTCAATCATCTCTTCAAGGTACCCGCTTTCTTCACCTATGGCAATTGCATTGATGTTTTCCTGTGAAAATATATCCAATGATCTTAGCGAATTTGCTAAGCCTTCCCCCTTTCGTATCATGCTACCTGCTTGAGCTAATCTTTTATTTATAAACTCATTCTTTGTTACTTTAGATGAGATAGTCAGGCTATGATTAATGGATAGTCCAGCTGAAATCAAAATAGCCACTGAACGGTTAAAGCGCGCGGCTATTATCTTGTTGATAATACTACCCAAGTAGGGGATCTTTAGTACAATCTTATGCAAAAATAGTTTAGTCTTATGGAAAGACAAGAGGAGTCTAAATATTAAATATGTGATTGCTGGCAAAAGTATAAGAAGTATTGAATTATGGGAAAAGAAATCACTCATTCTTATAAGAAGACGCGTATATATTGGCAGATCCGCTTGAGCATTTCCAAAGATAATAACAAACTGGGGTACTACTATACGCATTAGAAAACAAATAACTAAGATAGCTGTAATAAATAGAATTAGAGGATATGTTAAGGCTTTGCGTATCTTTTGCTTTATTCTATATTGTTTTTCAAAATAATCCGCCATTTTACCAAAAGATTTTTCTAAAGTTCCGCTCCATTCACCAGATTCAATACTTCTAATCAGTATTGTAGGAAAGCTATTACCTTGTTTGAGCATTGCTTGAGATAAGGAATGTCCTCCCTGAACTAAATAATAAACCTTTTGTAAAGACTTCGTTAAAGTAGGATTGGTAGTTTGGTTAATTATCATATGTAGCCCCTGAACCGAGGGAACACCCGATTTTAAGATTGATGCATATTGCTTGCAAAAAATAAAAAGATCTTTAGAAGTAACACTGGGTATTATATTAAATCTCCTGATGGTCTTTACATCTTCCATATATCTTATTGACACTGGAAAGAATTGCTTTTGACGTAATTGCCTAACGACTTCTTTCTTATCTTCAGCCTCTATAATACCCTCTATCTCTTGCCCTTCTATACTAATAGCACTATACATAAACCTAGGTATACTTCATCACTCCTTCAAATGCTAGTGATATGTATTTTAAGTAAAAGGATATATAACATTATATATGATATAATATAATAATTCAACATATTATATCATAATTATACATTTATGGAATATGATAGGATGACGGCTAGTCTATAAAAGGACTATAGTAATGCACCCAAGCCCCAGAAGAATTCTCATTAGGAAGCTCTTCAAGGTTAACAAGTGAAATTTTGGAATTAATTCTATACTGGTCTTCGCTTTCGCCAGCTATAATAGAAAACTCCAATATATTAGTATTCTTATTTAGGCTTAGACTTAACTGTTGAATACTTCCATTAGTTATAAGTCTAATTTTATCCTTATAATAATATTTAATATACCCTTTTTTAAGGCCTAGGCAACTATTATATAAATCACTTTTTGGGATAGGTATTTCGTCTGAAGCAAGACTAATAACTGTAGCCGTTCTCAGTTCTCGAGTTATGAACTCCGCAGCCAATAATGCATCATTTTGCATATCCGATTTCGTCTGTGCTTTATTAAATGTATCAGCACTAAATGAGAAAAAAGAAAATATAGAAGTAAACACTATGCCTAACAGAGCTAGAACTATAACAATCTCCACTAAAGTCACACCGCTACTAGAAATTATTACTGCATCTTTTAACGAACTTCGTGTGGTATTCATACATAGCCTCCATAATTATGAGAAAACATTTATATGTTTGGGTATATTGTGAAATTAAGAATCAATCAGGGACAAATACTGAAATGGACAATTCTTTATCCTTTATTATTATACTTTCCGTTTGAATCCTTCCCGATACTCTTATAGTCTTCTCTAAATCAGGAAATGAGATGATTAGCTCTTTCTCCTGAGAAGTATCATCAGGGTTAGGGGACTGTTCTAGTCTTTCTTGGATTTCATATAATCCCCTATTATTCATTCCCGATCTTGTAATATCCCGATAACTGTTTACATATAGGGCTAAGAAGGCAGAACTAATTATTAATAGTATAGCCAGGGCTATTAGTAATTCAATTAATGTAAATCCTTTATTCTTTGACAAAATCATATAATGCATCCCTTCATTGCCAAAGTCCTTTGCTATAAGAACTTCCTCCCCCAGTGCTAGCTTCTATTATATCGGCAAAAGCATCCATAATTGAATCATCAAATATTATGTCCGTATTTCCAGTTGCTTCAATTGAGTTGGCTATAACCGAACCCCTTATAGTCCCATTTCCTTTTATTTCAACCAAAGCATTAGGTGCATATATGGCCCTGACATTAGCTTCAGTATTTCCTCCAATATTAACTTCATTGCCCCCAGTAATAA
>JAAYTG010000098.1 GCA_012518075.1 Clostridiales bacterium
CCCAAGCTTCCTCTATTGTTAGGAATTAATATAATGGCAGGGAAAGGAGTACTTTTATATCTTTCTATGGTTTCTCCAATTTCCTTGGCCACTTGCTCCGTCAAAAAAATGACTGCGTACTTATCTCTGGCCATCCTATTGATAAGCCTGGATGCCTGCTCAGGCTGGGTAACAGGAAAAACAGATAAGCCCAATGCCTTAAAGCCTAATATGGAATCCCTATCTCCTACCACACCTATCTTATACATATACATCACGCAACCTTTCCCGTATAATTTGGGAGGGTATGTTGTTGATCTTTCCTACCATAATTATTCGGATGATCCTTATTTCATTTTCTTTTGCCAGTAGATAGCCAATAACGGGCTCTATCCCAAGAGGGTTCCACCTTGCGGCCTTTACATAGCTTAATAAAAAATCATCCATCAATCGCTCGTATGTAGATAAGGATCCTGTCTTAAGGTATGTCTCTACACCTTTTTCTACTACCCGGCTATATTTCTTGGATGCTAACCTATCTACAATATCCTCAACTGACTCCTCCATGCTATCAAAGAAAAAGTCTTGTCCTAGCTCACTACCAGGCAGTAGCAGATGTTTTAAAAATTCAAAGGTCTGATTTATCTTTTTAACCCTTAAAAAAGTCCTTATGTTGATTAGGTCAGCCTGTAATTTAAAGTATTCTAAAAGAAAGTCATTCTTCTTTTTTCTGCAAACATGGAATATATGTTTATACATAGCCCTATCAAGTATTACTGATATCTTTTGAGGATCTACTCTAAAGCTCATAGCCTCATGGACCTCTTCCAAAGCTTCTCTAATATAATGGGGAAACTGGGTATAATCCTCTTCCTTGACGGCTTCTTTTAAATGGTCCAGAGATAAGGTCCCTCCTGAATCTATTAAAAACTCATCCTCTTCCCTTCCTTGATAAGCTGCCTTGAGAAGCACCTTTAAATTGTGAAAGTCGTATTTCACAAAGAATAGGTTGGTGATTTCCGGATCCGGAGATATAGTCTGAAAAAAATCATATATCCTTTGAATCTCACCGGATAAGAGTTCTTCATAATCATGAGGCTGAGCTAGCTCGGATACGCCAGCGGCATAGTCAGTTTCTGATAAAACTTTTAGGGCTTCTGATGCTGAAGGGGCTTCCACCATCCGCTCTACCCTGTCCCGGCTTAGAAGTCTATTTTCCAGGGCAAAGATATGGGCGGCTGCATATGCAATACTTGGCTTAGGCATTTTATCACCCTTCCTTCCCAAAGAGAATCTCTGCCAGCCTGGCTTCTAGATGGTTACGGTTCATTCGAAGGATAGCTCCGAAGGTGTTATTGATCTCCATCCCTCCAGACCTTAATATAAACCCACCATCAAATTCTCCTCTTTCAGGGGCAAGCTTAAGTTCTCCCCTTTTGCCCTGTCCTTTGAGCATTTTGTTTACCTTATCTATAAGACTTTGGTCTAACCTTCCTTCATCGGATACAGAAAAAATTACTTCCTCATGACCCTGGGCAGATTCTAGCAGCATATTGGATACTATCTTGCCATACTCTCCTCTTGGCATATCCATGATAGCTTCTTTGGTCTTTTCCATGACCTCATCTATCATCTGCTGCTTTGAAGCTAATACTTCTTTCCTCATTTCCAGTTCAGCAGCTCCTAGCATCCTCTGCCTTCTCTCCTGGGCCTTTGCCTTGTTGTTCTTATGAATTTTTTGATTATTCTTCTCTGCCTCTTCCGTTTTTTTATCCTTTATAGAGCGAGCCCTTTGTCTTGCTTCTTCAATAATCTGGGCGGCTTTCGCCTGTGCATCATCCAAAATCCTCTGACTAATCCTATCGATTCCATTCATTGGCTCACACTCCTACCACAATTTGATTTTTACTTAGCTCTTACTATTAGACTTGAATTCCATTAATCATCAATATAGAAGCCAAGAGAGCCAAAACAGCGTAGGTTTCAACCATAACTGTCATAGTAAGACCTTTACCCGAAGTATCTCCTCTTTTGCCTACCATGGCAATAGCAGCCGATGCCGTTTTGCCTTGCCAAATGGCTGAAAGCAGTCCCAGTATCGCGATGGGCATACATGCGGCAAAGAGCTGCCATCCCTGGCTAGTGGTAAGAGCTACAGGAGTGCCAAGCAAGCCAATTTTTCCCATTAGAATAAAGGCAATAAGCATACCATAGATTCCCTGGGTACCGGGGAGAGCCTGAAGTAAAAGTACCGATCCAAACTTATCGGGATCTTCAGCTACAACGCCTGCTGCACTTTGTCCTGCAGTAGCTACACCTAAAACTGAACCCATGCCTGCCAAAATAACCGCTATTGCTCCACCAGAAATTGCTAAAATATGACCTAATTCCATGAAAAATACCTCCTCGTAAAATTAGATGTTACTAAAAAATTTACATATTATTTATTTTTAGGATCTGAATACTTTGTTCTTATGCTTAACGGATTAAAGGCTTTTCCACCTCCTTCATAGAATTTACCATAGAACTCAATGTATTGAAGGCGGCTTGTATGAACAAAGGCACCTAAAACGTTTATTGCTATATTAAATACATGGCCTACGACCAATATAAGAGCCGCAAGTATCCAACCATACCATGATGTTCCCGCCATTGCACCCAACTGGTTCATAACCGTTCCTATAACACCGGTGGTAAGAGCTAGAGCAAATAATCTAGAGTAGGATAGCACATCACTTAGAAAGCCGGTTACATCATATAAGCTTAATAATCCAGAGAAGAATTTGGCAAAAATATTTTCCTTATCCCTACCTTGGGTGAGGATAAGTCCAATAGCCCCCACTATTGACATAACTTGTCCTATCTGAACAAAGTTTGATCCCAAATTTGCCATACCGCCAATCAACCATAGTATCAAACCTATATAGAATACGTACCATAAACCCTGATCGAATATCGCATCCATAATGCGTCCCTCTCGGATATTGGCATAAGCCTTAACTGCCATGCCTGCGAAAATATGGATAACGCCCATGGCAAAACACACAATCAACATCTTTATAGGTTCTTCAGAAGGGTTGAACCATATGGGCATTATGCCTGCTAGTTCCCCTGCATTGCCAAACCATCCCCCAAATATTGCTCCCCAAATAAAGGTAAAAATACCACCAATAAATATTACACTAACCAGTTTTTTAGTGTTTCCTTTGGGTTTCATCTTTTTCAGAAACCATAAGGCAGCTATGGCCATGATTATGCCATAGGCAGCATCACCCATCATAATCCCAAAGAAAATGGCAAAAAAAGGAGCCATGACGATATTGGGATCCAATTCTTTAGAATTAGGGGTGCTATAAAGATCTGTTACCATCTCAAAGGGAGTTATAATTGGATGATTGTCAAGAGCTACCGGAAAGTCTTCATCAGCGGCCGGATCTTCTAATTTAATATATATATCCTCTGTCTCGCTGCGCAAAGTCTCGGTAAACCTATGACTTTCTACAGTCGGCACCCATCCCTTAAGGACAAAGGTGTAATCGGTTCTGGTTAAATTCTGAATAGCTTCATATCTGTCACGCTCTATTAACAAAGCGTCGTATATCAGTTCCAAATCACTTCGCAAATCCGCAAAACCCCTTATGTGTTGGGTAATTTCACTTCTTTTGTTTTGAATTTCATTTAACTCTTTATTTGTCTTATCTATAATTTCACTGGGAGTACCCTCAAGTCCCGCAAAGCTTGCTTTGCTAAAAGCAAACTCCTTAAATACCTCCGATATCTCATACTCTATAGATTTGTGATATGTAATAAAGAAACAAGTATCCTCCCTAGTTTCACCAAGCTCATTTACAACTAGCAAATCACTTTCCAAGGACTTGAGACTGTCTAAAAATCTCTGAGTAGCTCCTCTGTTGACTGTCCCAGCTAACACCCTGCTAGTAGCCGTATCCTTAAGCTTATCTAGAGCCACATCTAGCTTTTGCCATGGCTCCATTTGACTTATTGTATTAATGAGTCTAGTATCCCTTAGGCTTAACTCATTTAGCTCATCCTCTAATTTTCTGCACTCATCCACCACTTTTAGGATGTGATGTACCGAGTCTAGGGCAGCGGACAACTTATGGACTTCCACCTCAGATTTCATATCAAACATACTCTTCTTGACAGGACTATATGTATTAATAAGTTCCAGAGCAAACTCCACTTCAGTGAGTTGGAAGTGTATTTCCTCTAAGGTGCGGCTACTTTCCTTGTCTTGAGCCAGCTTCGGGATAGAATCCTGTTTTTGCTCCTCATTTTGTTCTTCGAAACCGGATATCTGAAGATTACCCATAGATTGAATGGCTTTGAGAATCTTTTCCTTATCCCTCTCAATGCCAATTAGGGTAACCTTTTTCATATCAATTACTGCCATGGTCTTTCACAATCCTTCCTAGCACAAATGATACAGCCTCGTCAAGATTGCTCTGGGCTAAGGCCTTTAGTTCTGAAATCCTGGCCTGGTTTTCTTGTTTAAGGACTTCTATTTCCCTTCTAGCTTCAGCTTCGGTCTCAGCCATTAAGCTATTGCCCCGCTCAATGGTTTCCTTAAGCATTCGGTCAGCCAGTTCCTCAGCCTCGACCTCGGCGCTGTTTATTATGCTTTGTGCCTCCTGAATAGCCTGTCTGCGAATTTCCTCTGCCTCTTTTTCTGTCTTTTTGATCTGACTAATAACTTCCATGGAAGACATCTTACCACCGCCTAATTAATAATCATTTGGTTCCAAAAAGTCTATCTCCTGCATCTCCTAAGCCAGGTACAATATATCCAAATTCATTTAAGCGTTCATCCACTGCAGCTACGAAAATGTCCACATCAGGATGATCTTTTTGCATTCTTTCTATGCCTTCCGGCGCTGCCACCAAGCATACTAGCTTTATACTTTTAACCCCTCTTTTTTTGAGGAATGTTATGGCCGCAGAAGCTGATCCTCCCGTAGCTAACATAGGGTCTACTACAATAAGGTTGCGTTCCTCTACATCCATTGGGAGCTTGCAATAATATTCTACGGGTTCTAAAGTATCAGGATCCCTATAAAGACCTATATGCCCCACTTTGGCGGCCGGAATCAACTTTAGCATTCCATCTACCATTCCAAGTCCTGCCCTCAATATAGGAACAATGGCTACCTTCTTGCCTGCTATTACTTTTTCCACAGTGGCCCCAATAGGAGTCTCTATCTCTACTTCCTCTAATGCGAAATCGCGGGTTACCTCGTAGCCCATAAGCAGAGATAATTCCTCTACTAATTCTCGGAACTCTTTTGAGCCGGTACTCTTATTTCTCACTAAAGTCAGTTTATGTTGAATCAAAGGATGGTCAATGATATTTACATTCGCCATGATTGATTCCCTCCTTTTTAAATATATTGGTGATTTAATCTTTAGTCCTGGTCCAATCTTTTTTAATGATTTGTACTCCATCAGAATCTGCAATAAAAGCTTGGTCAGCCATGTCTATAAACAATCCAGTCTCAACTACTCCCGGTATTGTAAGGAGAAAGTTGTTAATTGCGGATGTATCTTGTAGAGCTTTAAAGAACAAATCCACAATAAAATTCCCATTGTCTGATATTACCGGGCCATCCTTCTTGGTAGCCATTCTAATCCTAGGATCAGCGCCTATGTCTTTGGTCTTACTCTCTACCAAAGCTATAGCCTCAGGTATAACTTCAATGGGAACAGGAAATTTTGTACCCAAGTTATCAACTAACTTGGATTCATCTCCAATTAATATAAATTGTTTAGCCATAGTAGCTACAATCTTTTCGATAGTATGGGCAGCTCCCCCGCCTTTAATTGCATTTAGAGAATAGTCAATCTCGTCGGCGCCATCAACGCCCAAGTCTATTTGACTTACCATTGCGGCATCAATTATTGGTATTCCGTGATGATAGCATAAAAGTTTGGACTGAAAAGAGGTGGTAACTCCTTTGATGTTTAAGCTTTCTTCTTTTACCCGTCTGCCTAACTCCTCAACAAAATGTTTGACAGTAGACCCAGTGCCTATCCCTAATGTCATGCCATCTTCTACTATATTGGCAGCGGCAACACCTGCCTTTTTCTTGAGCTCTACACCATAGGAGATTAATTTCAAAGTCTTCACCTCCGAAACATCTTTATCTATTATACCCATAAAAGTTATCTGATGCAACCTATTTTGACAAGCTTCTATTATCTAACAATATAGTCTAACTTGTGGGGGCTAGTCCTGCTTTTTGGGCAATTCTGGAGATTAGTCCAGTTTTCTAATGAGTTTTTTGAGGGCCTCCCTTATCTGAGCAGCACTTTGTCTATACACCTCTATAGAACCACCAAAGGGATCCTCTATATCCAGGCCCTGACTCTCACCTTCATCGATAAATTCCATAAGGGTATAGACCTTGTCCCTAGAGCCAGGACTTACCAGCATTATCATTTCCTTATGCCTTTGGGTCATGGTCAGGATAAGGTCGGCCTTGTCAATGAGCTCCTGGGTCAATTGGCTAGCCCTATGACCTGTCAAATCAATTCCAAGCTCCTCCATGGCCTTGATGGCATTGGGATTTGCCCCCTCCCCTTCCCCGGCCGCTATACCTGCCGATATAATGTTAAGCTCTTGTCTTTTGTCACCATTTTCGGTTTCTATAATATCTTTAAATAAGGCTTGTGCCATACTGCTTCTGCAAGTGTTACCGGTACATATGAATAAAATAGTCTTCATTGTGTCCTTCAACTCCCACTCTAATCTTTTAGCAAATTCTACTTACTCCAGTTTTTTGGTTATTTAAGTATTAATTAATTCCTTGTGCAGTATTTCAACAGTTACGCCTACACGAACATAATGTTCTATTGATAAGTGAATGCCTTCGCTGATTTGGTTAAGAAAACTTGGCTTATGGAATGCAGAAGAGCCGTAGCCGAAGCAGGACGCTGAGGCAGCTTCCACCGGCAGGACGCCGGTTTGGAAGCGGTAGGCTCTTCAAATGTAATAAGCCTTAGTTTTCTCCTAATCAGTGATGAAGTGAACATTCAATAGGCATTATGATTATAGGATTAACTAGCATAACAGATTAATTAGCAATAGATTAATAAAATAGCGTTTATCTTATCCTAATAGGTATAAGCCCTAATTCATTATGCATCTATGATTCGAAACCCAGCTGCCCTAACCATGCGGTTCATAATGGCTAGGCCTTCTCCCTTTTCCTCTACCCACTCTGCCAATATGATATCTACACCCATGTCATCAAACTCCCTTAGGGAGGAAAAAAGATTTGCGGCAATAGAAGCAGGGTTTTTCCTGCTGCCCAGGCTGATTATATCTTGGCCCTTATATTGATGAGTAGTTTCATCTGTTGCTAATATACCCACTTTCTTGCCTTCTCTAACATATTCTTTTGCCCTTCTACTAACCTCTTTTGTTATTCTATCAAGGCTTGTCCCTCGGAAAATAATAACCTTGGCCCTAGGGGCATAGTGGATATACTTCATCCCTGGGGATTTGGGTGGTTGTCCCTTTTCCAAAGGCTTTAGGACAGTCTTATCCACCTCAACATGCCCTAATATCTCCTTTAACATCTCCAAGGTGACAGCTCCCGGCCTCAATATTGTAGGGACGCCACCGCTCATATCCAGAACCGTTGATTCAAGGCCCACACTGCAAGGGGTTATTCCATCCAAAATCATGGGAATGCGCCCATTTAGATCATCCAATACATGTTGGGCAGTGGTAGGGCTGGGCTTCCCCGAGCGATTTGCACTAGGGGCAGCTATGGGCAGTCCTGCCTTGTCTATTACAGCCAAAGCAACGGGATGGTTGGGCATGCGAATAGCTAGGGTATCCAGGCCGGCAGTGGTCTGAGCAGGCACCCTGCTTGACTTTTTTAGTATAATAGTAAGGGGCCCTGGCCAAAAAGTCTCAATCAGTGGATAGACCTTTGCTGGTACCCCCAACACCAATGGTTCTATATCTTCTCTCTTTGAAATATGTGCTATCAATGGGTTGTCATTAGGCCTTCCTTTGGCCTTAAATATTCTATCTACAGCCTGTCCATCCAAGGCGTTTGCTCCTAGTCCATATACGGTTTCTGTTGGAAAAGCCACTAACTGTCCTTGCCTTAGTAGATGGGCTGCTTCCTCTATAGCCTTAAAATCCTTTTCTATATCCTCAATCCTATATAGCTTTGTATCCAAAATAAACTTTCTCCTTAAACACTATAAGTTTTATTCCAATTCTTTTTCTTTATTGATTCTATTGATTGAATTTTATTTTCTTTTAAAGGGTTGAAGTTATAGCAATGCCTGCTATAACCCCTAGGATAAGACCAAGGCTAGATACCCTTCCCTTGTGAAGTTCCCTGGATTCAGGAATAAGCTCACTACAGGTAATATAGAGCATGGCTCCTCCCGCAAAACCAAGGCATAGGGAAATAAGCACAGGAGATATCTCACCCAGTAGATAGCCTATCATTGCCCCTATTCCAGTGGGGATCCCGGCAATAAGGGCGGATATAAATGCCTTAAAAGGTCCTGCTCCCCCTATTATCATAGGCGTAACCATGGCTATACCTTCGGGTATATCATGAAGGCTTATTATAAGGGCTAGCTCCCATCCATAAGACATCCTGGCGGTAAAACCAGAGCCTATGGCCAAGCCTTCCGGGAGATTATGTAATGCTATTCCAATTCCCAGCAGTATTCCTGTCTCAATATATCGATTGGAGGGATACCACCCAGCTCTTGCGCTCATATATCTATTTATCAATTCTTCGCAGAAGACGATAGCTACCACGCCCAAGGCTAGGCCCAGCAATCCATAGAATAAGCTTCCCATCTCAAAAGCCTCGGGCAGAAGGTCAAAGCAGACTACTGCTATCATAAGTCCCGCTGAAAAGCTGAGTAAAACACTTAGAAACCTTTTGCCCGGTTTATCCAAAATAAAGGCTATAGCCCCGCCTAGACCCGTCCCAATAATCCCTGCGCTAGCACCAACAATAGTGCTATACAATAAATTAGACAAGATCCATTCCTCCAAATTTATCTATCCATTAAGAAAACTTCATGGATAGATTTGCCATGATATTAGATTATATTCTAGGGAATGAACATCTATGTTTATTATGCCTCCACATTCTTTAAACTCTCTGCATTGGCTGTGGTTATGAGAGCATCAATCATCTCATCAATATCTCCGTCTAAAAACTCCTCAAGCTTGTAGAGGGTAAGTCCTATCCTATGATCGGTAATTCTACCCTGAGGGAAATTATAAGTGCGGATTCGCTCACTTCTGTCTCCGGTACCCACTTGGTTTTTTCTGGCCTCGGTATATTTTGCCTGTTCCTCCTGGATAGCCATATCCATGAGTCTGGCATTTAAGATTTTCATGGCTTTTTCCCTATTCTTGAGCTGGGATCTTTCATCCTGGCAGGATACTACCAGTCCAGTAGGCAAATGGGTAATCCTCACCGCTGAATCAGTAGTGTTTACACTCTGCCCTCCATGGCCTGAAGCTCTGAATACATCAATCCTAAGATCATTGGGATTAATCTCAACGTCCACTTCTTCGGCTTCAGGAAGAACAGCCACTGTGGCGGTAGAGGTATGGATCCTACCCCCTGACTCAGTAGTAGGTATTCTCTGAACCCTATGGACTCCGCTCTCGTATTTCAATCGACTATAGGCTCCCTGGCCTTCAATCATAAAGAATAGTTCCTTAACTCCACCTATATCCGTAAAATTGGCACTGAGCACTTCGCTCTTCCAGCCTTGACGCTCTGCATAGCGGGTATACATTCTAAACAGATCGGCTCCAAATAGGGCTGCCTCATCACCGCCGGCTCCCCCTCGTATCTCTACTATTACGTTTTTCTTATCATTGGGGTCCGTGGGTATTAGAAGGGTCCTTAAGTTTTGTTCCAGCTCTTCCTTTTCTGGGGATAGCTCTGCCAACTCCTGATCCAGCATCTCCTTAAACTCAGGGTCTGGCTTATCCCTGAGCATTTCCTCTACTTCTTCTATACCCTCCAATACCTGACGATACTTCCTATATACATTAACAATTTCTTCTATATCAGCATGCTCTATAACAAGCTTTTTCCATTCTTCTTGATTGCTTATTATATCGGGGTCTGATATGGCCTTGTTTAGCTCTTCATATCTTTCCTCAATGAAGTCCAGTTTGTCTATCATATCATTGCTCCTTTCGTCCTAGCCACTACCACGCGATTGTATCCACTTAAATCTTTAATAAAATCAATAGAATTATAAGATCCCTGTTCTTTTAATATAGCCGCCACCTGATGGGCCTGGTTGTAGCCTACTTCCACTGCCCATAATCCATCATCTTTTAGGAAGGCAGGTGCATCCTTGGCTAGTCTCCTATAGAAATCTAGCCCATCCCTGCCCCCATCCAAGGCCTGTAGGGGTTCAAAGTCCTTAACCTGTGCCTCCAGTCCCCCTATATCATCCCTTGGTATATAGGGAGGATTGGACACAATTATATCAAACTTGGGTTTGACCTTGAAATCCATTAGGGGGGTGAAGAGATCACCTTGTACCAATTCTATCCTATGGGCTACTCCATGGGTAGCTGCATTCTTCTTGGCTACCAAAAGAGCCCCAGCATGGATATCTACGGCTGTTACCTTTGCCTTATCAATATATTTAGCTAGGCTCACGGCTATGGCACCGCTGCCGGTGCCAATATCCAGGATTGTAAGGGGACCAATAGATAAATTTTTCCCGTAGCTAATGACATACTCTACCAACACCTCTGTATCCGGTCGTGGAATTAACACATTCTCATTTACATAAAAGTTTAAACCCATAAATTCCCTATAGCCTATTATATAGTGGATAGGTGTTCCTTTGACTCGCTTATCCACCATTTCAAAGTAGTCTTTGATTTCTTCATGGGTCAAAACTCGATTTCTATCAGTGTATAAATAATGCCTGGGACAATCCAGCAGATGAGCCATCAGCATCCCGGCTTCCAATTGGGAAAGCTCGATGCCGGCTTCATCCAATAGGGTTTGGGCTTTGTTCATGGCTTCGATTATATTCAAGGTCAACAGCTTCCTCCTGCTCCTTAATGGTTCCCATTGCCGCAAAAAATGAGGTTATAGCAACCTCTAGCTGCTCATCATCCGGCTCTTTGGTGGTAAGTTTTTGGAGCATCAAGCCTGGGTACATTATTATATTTACCCATTTGGACTCACTTGCTCCAGCCCATTTTATAATCTCATAGGAGACACCTGCTACTAAGGGTAACAAGAGCAGCTTTATAAGAATCCTCAATATAATATTATTCCATTCTAAAAAGGAAAAAGCAAGTATGCTTATGACCATTACTATTAGCAAAAAGGCCGTACCACAGCGAGGATGAAGAGTAGTGAATTTTCTAGCATTCTCTACCGTAAGTTCCTCCTCATGCTCATAGCAATGAATCACCTTATGCTCTGCTCCATGGTACTGAAATACTCTTTGTATATCCTTCATCCGGCTTATAACTAGAATATAGATGATAAAAGCCGATAGGCGTATAAGGCCTTCCACCAGGCTCTTGCCTATATTGCTCTTTATAGCTCGACCTAAAAAACTAGTCAATAAAGCAGGCCCAATCATAAATAAAAGTACTGCAAAGCCTAAGGCTAGCAGCAGGGCAAAATAGACCATAACATCTTCAACTTTTTTACCGGTCTTGTCTGATACCCAGCTTTCAAACTTAGAGGGTTTATACTCTTCCCCATCTTCACCGTATAGTTCAGCAGAATCCATTAATGATCTTATACCCATAACCATAGTTTCTCCGAAATTGACAATACCTCTCACTACTGGAATGTTGAGTACAGGGTATTTATCCTTTATTGACTTAACTTCTTTGCTTATAACTTCAATTTCTCCATCGCTTTTCCTAACGGCGATAGCCATTCGATCCGGGGCCTTCATCATAACGCCCTCTAATACTGCCTGGCCCCCTATATTACATTTTCTCATATTTACACCCTCACTCTTATATTCTGGTGTTTCATAGCTTACATTCTATTCTTCCTTTATATTAAACCGTTAAAGCTTTTTTAAATCATTACAAACAGCATCATTTATCTCTTATATTTAGTTTAATAACTATAATGGCTGTTGAACCTTTGTTCCATCACCGATCTCGATAAAACTACAGCTTATTACTTTTAAAAGCCTATCGCTTCCAATCCGGTCTCCTGCCGGTGGAAGATGCTCCAGCGTCCATACCTCCGCTACTACTTTTCTGCATTCCATAAGCTAAGTTTTATTAACCAAATCAGCGAAGTCATTCACTTTTCAATAGCTCATTATGATCCTATAGTAACATTTACTAAGATAGCAGCATCTATTAAGATAATAACATTCAATAAATTAGTATAATACCCTCGCTTAACTTTTCAAGCTGAAAACAAAAATACAGACTAGGGAAACTCCCCAATCTGTATTCCACTTTTGTTTTATCCCTCATTATCCGCCAAGCCATATCTTCTCTTGAACCTTTCAACACGGCCGCCGCTATCAACCAATTTTTGTTTTCCTGTGTAGAAGGGATGACACTTGGAACAAATCTCTACCCTCAGTTCCTTCTTGGTGGAACCTGTAAGGAAGGTTTCACCACAAGCGCATCGAACCTCTGCTTCACCATATTGGGGATGTATGTTTTCCTTCATGGATTTCACCTCTTTCCATAGGAGTCAAAATTCAAATCAATTATATTCGATAACTTATTTAGTATAACATAAACAAACAATATGATGCAAGACTACTATTTAAGGATTTTTATAAGAATTTCTTAGCTTCTCCAAGTGGGTATCAAGCCCGCCTTATAAAAAGCCTTTATTAGTATTATTATTATAGGCCCTAGGAACATTCCCGCTACACCCAAAAGTCTCAAGCCTGTATACATGCTCATCAGGGTAACTAAAGGATGGAGACCTAAGGATTGTCCTACAATTCTAGGCTCTAGAATTTGCCTAATGACGAATATAATAAAGTATAGGATCAAAAACCCTAGGGCTCTTGGAGTATTACCCATAGCAAAATGGAGTATGGC
>JAAYTG010000099.1 GCA_012518075.1 Clostridiales bacterium
CAGCTGAACTAGATATCAGGGATCAAAAGGTTAAACTTTCCATGACAAGGGACAATCTAACCGGTAGCTTCCATCTATCAAGCACTTCAAGTGGAAAGCAAAATATCCATGAAAACACTTCAAAATATCCTAGGCATCCTGAATGTCTAGCTGAGGTAATTGAGGTGGATGTAGAAAATCCAGTAGAATTTAACTTGCATATTCGAATACCTTGGTGGGTTAAGGGTAGTGCTGTCATTTGTGTAAATGATGAAGAAGAAATTCGTGTCGACGAGAAAACAACCTTTTATAAACTAAACAGGACATGGAGAAAAGGTGATTCTGTACGTATTTTATTACCACAAGGAATCACGACATGGCCCCTACCGGAAGATGAAAATATGATAGCCTATTTATATGGTCCTATTTTACTGGTTGGTTTATGTGATGAAGAGCGTCAATTAGTATTAGATGGGAAAAAGCCTGAAGAGCTTTTAGTACACGATAATGAACGAGAATGGGGGAATTGGCTCAATACTTTCAAGACTGTTGGACAGGAGCGCGGCATTCGATTCGTTCCAATAATGGATGTAGGCTATGAGGCCTATACAACCTATTTCCCTTTAAAGCCATAGCAAGGAAGAATTAAAGGCAAGCAATATACAAATTAAACCTTTCTTCTTTGAAAGAGACTTATAAAGAACTCCAACTGTAGTCATGGTTGGAGTTTTTTAAATAAGAATCTGTCCTTATAAGGGGCAGGATCAGAACAGGGGGCAGGATCATATTAGAAAGAATTAGATTTTTATAGTTGCCTGCCACCCTATATGCTATAATATCCATATAGATGACAAACATATAGGTAACTTGTCATATTGTAATACCCATAGAATTAATCCAAATAATTAAACTTAAGGGAGGGATATGATATGGATACTGAAGTAAGATATCATATGCTAAGACCGGATCAAATAGTTAAAAGAAGGAATAAATGTCCCATTGTTTATATCCCCATTGGTACCTTAGAGTGGCATGGCGTCCATAATGCTGTTGGGGCAGACACCCTCCAAGCTGAAGGTATTGCCATCCGCTGTGCCCAAAAGGGTGGTGGTTTGGTATTTCCACCCCTCTACTATGGAGAAAGTCGTCTTGACTCCTTGATGGAATCTGGGGCTGATGACCGGGACCTGATTGCCAGTAAGATGGGTTTAGATCCCGACAACTTCACTCCTGAAAATATGCCTTTTTCTGCTATGGAACAGGCTCTTAATTACCAAAAACTACTTATACATATACTGGCAGAGGCCGAATCTTTGGGATTTAAAGTTGGCATCTTGGTAGCCGGGCACTATCCTTTAATTGATCATACTAGGGCGGCAGTAATGCAATATAATCAGAGAACAATGAATAGAAAGAAGGGTATGCTTGCTTGGACATTCGTAGACTATGCTCTGGTAGATCATTTATATGAAAATGCTGGGGATCATGCGGCAAAATGGGAAACATCTCATATGATGGCCTTGCACCCCGAGACCGTGGACCTAAGTCTCCTACCTCCAAAAGGCGACAAGCTGATTGGAGTTTTGGGCAACACCTATCCTCAGGATTCAACAAAGGAATTTGGCCAGGAAACAATGGACAAGGCAGCTGAAATTGCCATTAAGGAAGCGCATCATAGGCTAAATAATCCTCATTTATATTTAGGACATGGTCTATCTTTGCGGGAAGGTCTATGGAAAGAGGAGGAGTCCAATGAATAATATTCAAAGAGAACTAGTAGATTATATTAAAGGTCACCCAATTATCAATACTCATTCTCACCATCTCCAGGATCATATCTATAAAGCTTTTAATTTGGATTCTGTACTTAGGCAGAGCTATGTTAACTGGAATCAAGTGCCCTTGGAGAGTACATATGAAAGTAGGGTAAATTTTTTAGAGAAAAATAGATATAATTCCTACTTTGTATGGCTGGAAAAAAGCCTGCAGGAACTATACCACTTTAAGGAGCCTTTAACTGCTGACAACTGGAATGAGCTCTCTGGCAGGATAGAAGAAGCCCATAGGGATGAAGATTACCATGTGAGTATACTTACTGAAAAATGCCAATACAAGAAGATCATCCTGGATACTTACTGGGAACCTGGCAGCAATAATGGGCATCCCCATATCTTTACTCCTACCTTTAGGATAGATCCTTTCTTTTTTGGATATAGCCCTGACGCCCGGGATCACGATGGCAATAGTCCTTTTAAGCTGTATGATAATGTTCCCGAGGATCTAGACGAATATATAGACTTTATTGAAAAACTAATTATTTTGAAAAAGGAAGAGGGATGTATAGCTCTCAAATGCGCAATTGCCTATGATCGAGGTTTAGACTTTGAGCAAGTATCTAGGGATAGGGCATACCAAGCAGTAAGGAAGGATCCTGCCCGTAGAAGTAAGGAGGATATTAAGGCCTATCAAGATTATGTATTTATTAATATATGCAAGATGGCGGCTCAGCAAAAGCTACCCATTCAATGTCATACCGGCATGGGACAGCTTATAGGGACCAATGCTATGGCATTGAAAAACCTTATCGAGGGCAATCCCGACACTAAATTTGTCCTATTTCATTGCAGCTATCCCTGGATGGATGATGTAAATGGCCTGCTGCGGGCATATGACAATGTATATCCAGACTTGTCTTGGCTACCTATACTTTCCACATCTGCCGCTATGAGAATGCTTCATGAGCTAATAGAAGGTGGCACTTCGGATAAGGTTAGCTGGGGATGCGATACTTGGACATCCGAGGAAAGCTATGGGGCCTTATTAGCCTTTAGATTTGTTTTGGCCATGGTTCTTGGTGAAAAGGTTATGAATAGCTACATTACAATAGATGATGCCAAGGCCATAGTGGATAATATAATGTACAAGAACCCATTAAAATTGTATTATTAATCATAGAGGAACTTTTACATAAAAAATCCTCTTGTAAGGATAATAAATAAGGAGGGGCATAATAGATGAGTAGATTTGATAGGTTAAATGGTTTGCTAAAGAGTTTTGTTGACAGGGGACCGGCTGGATGTGCGTTTTCCGTTTCTAGAGCTGGGGAGCAGGTGTATGAAGGATATTTTGGACATGCTGATCTTGAGACACAAAAACCCATTGCTCCCGATACTATTTACAGGATATATTCTATGACTAAGGTAATAACCTGTACAGCTGCCCTTATGCTGTATGAGAGGGGATTATACCTTCTTAATGATCCCTTGGGGGAATATTTGCCTGAATTTAAAGATCTACAGGTTCATCATCAAACACCTAATGGTAATTTGTATACTGCTCCTGCCAAGCGTCCTATCCTTGTTAAGGACCTCTTTACCATGTCGTCAGGCTTAACCTATGGTGGGGACCAGAATGAGACTGAACGGCTAACCAGCAAGGTTATGGAAGAATTAAAGCAGAAGGAGAAGGCTGGCCAAAAATATGATGTCAGAAGTCTATCCAAGGCTTTAGCTGGCATACCTTTGGCTTTTGAACCAGGTACTCACTGGCGTTATGGCCTCAGCCATGATGTCCTAGGGGCCTTGATTGAAGTTTTATCGGGCAAGAGCTTTGGTGAATTTTTAAAGGAAGAGATATTTGATCCTTTAGGCATGAAGGATACTTTCTTTAGGATTCCGGATGAGAAGAAAGATAGACTATGTAGTCTATATAACCGTTCTGAAGATGGGACCTTGAACAAAAATACTAGTATGGATGATAATTATCAGCCTGATGCCACTTTTGAGGGTGGCGGCGGAGGCCTGTTATCTACCCTTGCTGATTATAGCCGTTTTGCACATATGCTGGCTTGTGGTGGTGAATTAGATGGGGCTAGAATACTGGGATCAAAGACCATAGATTTAATGAGAACTAACCATCTAAGTCCACAGCAACTTGCTGATTTTGACTGGCCATTCCTAGCCGGATACGGTTATGGTTTGGGAGTCAGAGTCATGATAGACCCTCCAGCAGCTGGTGGAAATGCTTCACTGGGCGAATTCGGATGGTGTGGATTGGCCGGAACCTGGGTCCTCATAGATCCCAAGGAGCAGTTATCTGCAGTTTATATGCAGCAGATGTTGCCTAATTTTGAAGAATACCATCAACCAAGACTGAGGGCTGTTATATATGGTGCTCTTTAAACACTCCATATTATAAGCCAAAAAAGCAAACCACCACTTTTTAAGTGGTGGTTTGCGGATTTAAGGAGAAGAGTAACCCGTGTTTTATAATTTTATGCCATGGTTTGACATGGCGATCATGTCTTTAACCTTTGACACCGCCGATGGTCAGCCCGGAAATGAAAGCTTTCTGGTTTAGGAGGAATAGTACAATCAAGGGTATAACAGACATAACTGAACCTGCAATCAATAAGTCATAATTATTACCATATGGAGTAATAAGTGAAGAAAGTCCTATGGTGAGGGTGAAGTTCTCTGTCGTCCTAAGAACAATAAGTGGCCAAACAAAGCTGTTCCAGCTTGTCATAGCCTGTAGTATTGCCATTGCTCCAAATGCTGGAGTCATTAGAGGCATCATTATCCTAAAATATATACCGAACTCACCGCATCCATCAATTCTTCCTGCATCAATGAATTCTTTAGGGAGGCCAACAGCATATTGCCTAAAAAAGAATACTGCAAAGGGTGAAACTACAAATGGTAGCACAACTCCCCAATAAGTATTAATTATATTCATAAAGACGGTAAGACGATATAGAGGAAGTATGAGAATTTCGATTGGTACCATCATAACTGCTAATACGGTCAGGAATATGAGATTTCGCCCTTTAAAATTATAGACGGCGAGACCATAACCTACCATAGAGGTCAAAAAGAGGGCCAATACCGTATGCATGGTAGTAATAATAAGGCTGTTTTTATACCAATGCATATATGCACCGTCTCTATCCGTAACTAATAATCCGTAATTATCAAATGACATTATATTTAAGTCGATATTGAGGTTTATTCCATAACGCATCAGTTCGCGGCCGGGCTTAAAGGAAGATATTAGCATGAAAAGAAAGGGAGCAAGGATGATGGCGCTGGCCAATATCAAAAGCACTAGAACTATAATATTTTTGGCATTTATAGTTTTTTTGGTATTCTGCATTTAATCCTCTTCCTTTCTGAAATATCCAAAAAATGAGAGTTGAATTACATTTACAATCATTACAATTAATAGCAGGGTAATGCCTATGGCGGAAGCGAAGCCCATATCATTTTGATTAAACCCTGTCTGATAGATATATTGAACAAGGGTAAGTCCAATGCCTCCTGGATTACTAGTACCCCAATAGGTATAGCTTTCAGCAAACATTGCATAGCCACCATAGACGCTAATGGTAATTACGTAGATAATTACAGGCCTTAATCCCGGCAGTGTTATATTAATAAATTTATTTATAGCATTAGCACCATCAATATCAGCAGATTCATACAGCTCGGCAGGTATGTTTTGCAAACCGGATAAGAAATAAATAATGTTTACTCCGAGCCATCTCCAGGTACATAATACTACCAAGGCGAACATACCAGTTGATTTTTGTTGAAGCCAAACGATGGGTTTAACGCCCAAGTTTCCTAAAATTGCATTTATAAAGGTAGTCTCCTGCTCACCAAAAGCATATCTAAAAAAGATACCAGCTACTATTACAGATGTCAGTGCAGGCATAAAAAATATAGATCTAAATACATTTTTTCCTATGGTAGTCTTGTCGTTTAGAATTACAGCCAAAATAATAGGCAGGGGTACCAGAACTAATATAGTCCAGAAGGTATATATTGTGGTATTCTTTAGGGCGGTAAAGAAAAGAGGATTTAATAGGTTTTGATAATTCCTAAGACCTATAAATGATACATCTCCAGGCCCTAAAATTCTTTGGAAGCTCATGACTATTGTTGATATAGTAGGATATAGGAAAAAAACCAAAAAAGAAATAATAAATGGAGAAACAAACAAATAAGGAATTATACCGTGTGTTCTTTTTTTGTAGGTCAACTGAGTATTACGCATACATACAGCCCTCCTTTTAGGTCAAGATTCGGCTGTTGCCAGCCGAATCTAATTACCAGTGGTTATAGTTAGTTATTGCTGCCTGGCTACTTCTTCTGCGGCCTCCTTCAAAGCTTCTGCAGGAGTCAAGCTTTGCTCTCTAATGGATTTGAATGATACATCCTTTTTGATAATATCTACTGCAGCAGGGAATAGTTCAGGAACATTTGTTGGGTGAATTTCATCTTTTATCTCTAGAAGCATATCGAATATTTCCTTACCGAAATAATCGGTGTATACGTTATCTTCACTCATTTCAGGAGCATCCCAAACATCCCATCTTAAAGGATCGAATCCAAGCATGGTCCAAGTCTTTATAGCCCCTTCACGAGATACTTTTGAATAGGTGAGGAATTCAGCAGCAAGTTCCTGGTGTTCGCTTTGAGTGGTTACAACTGTACCTGTTCCTCCCATTCCAGCTGAGCGAAACCCTCCTTCTTCCCATACTGGTAAGGGCAGAATAGCAATTTTCCCTTCCAGGTCAGGCATATATTCTACAAAACGTCCCATATACCATAGGGGCATTGATAAGGCAGCTGCACCCTTATTATTCATGAAGGCATAGTATTCTTCAGCATGGTGGAACCCACCAGGAGTAGGAATAGCTATTTCATGTTCATGTACCATATCATAGAGGAATTGTAGAACCCTGATATTATCCTCATTATCAATGATAATATTGCCGTCACTGTCAAAAAAATCGGAGCCTATCTGGCTTATCAGTGGATACAATGTCCATTGATCAGTGATTTCAACAGTAGTCATGGGTATTCCTGTTTTGGTCACAACTTCTTTACCGGCTTCCACAAAATCGTCCCAGGTTACAATATCGTTGGGGTCTATGCCTGCTTCATCTAGGATCTCCGTGTTATAATACATTACAGTTGCACCAACATGATAGTCGATACCGTAGTACTTACCATCCTTAGCATAGTTATCAAATCTAGCTTCTACGCAGTATTCGATATCAGATCCGATATAATCATTTAACGGAACCAGAGAAGGAGTACTACCTTTTAGGTAATTGGCAAATTTACTGATCTCAATGTCTGCTAAATCCGGAGCCCCGACTCCTGACTGGAGAGAAATTAACAGTTTATTGTGCATTTCATCATAGGAGTATACTTCAGTTACAAGTTCAATGGGCCTGTCTGGGTTGTTCTCATTCCAGGTTAAAACAGCATCATCAAGGAATTGCTTGTGAAGCTCCTGGAAAGTCCAGAAAACAAGGGAAGTGGCCTCGCCAGAAACTTCAGAATCCTTCTCATCTTCTTCTGTTTCTTCTGTAGATGGTTCAGGAGTTGCATTGGTTTCAGGATCCGGAGCGGCAGCATCTTGATTTGAGTTATTCCCACCACCACAGCCTGCCATAATAACACCTAAGGTTAGGACAACAATAATAAGAAATGCAATACTTCTTTTCATAAGATTTCCTCCTAATAAATAATAATATATTGTGTGAGGGCTTACAATGTAACATGTGCATTTCATTGTACGACCTCCTAGGAATAAGTCGTACAATAGTTCTATGTATTTATTATTGTATAAGATATGGAGAAAGAAACAATTTAATCTTTTGTTATTTACTACAATTTTTTGCTCTTCTTTAAGATGTAGTGGGTACAAAAGGGAATCTGTATATTATTGACTTTTACATAATATTAGGATATTATAAAACTGACTTACAAGAGGAATCCAGCAAGATAATTTCAATAAAGCTGGTTTAGGTGACACTTTACAGCATACACATTCTATAAATTCAAAAAGAACACTCATGAAACTTCTTTTACTATGATTAGATTCCAGAATAAAAGGAATTTAAAGATAATTGAATAATGTAGAGGGAGAAAATTAATATAAATGCGTACACATTTTAATGATAAACCATCTTATAAATCGAGCTCAAGGTTTCAAGTTTTTTGGGGTCTCATCAATAGAATATGGCAGGGTATTAGGTGCACAAAAATCCAAACCCGATTAATGATTTCTTTTGTTCTACTATCGTCCATTCCTCTATTTATTACCGGCTATTTTTCTTATTATAATTCCAGCAACACCATAAAAGCCAAAGTAAGCACATATTCCCTTCAGCTCATGAATCAGGTAGGAAAGAATATTGATGACCAATTAGTACGGCTTATTAATGATAGTATATCCATAGAGTTTACCGATATTGTTCAGGATACCCTGTTAAACTATGATGACATGACCGAGTGGGAAAAGCATAATCGACAATATGAGATGAATTACACGTTTTCGGGGAATTTCTCTTATCTGGATTATGTGTCCAATGTAACACTGATTACAAAGAGCAGAGAAGTCATAACGATATATGGGGATTGGAGTAATTTTAAAATGAATCTTAAGGATTCATATATTGATTTCCTTTTTGACAATGCCGTCCCTAAGGATGGTGTCCCATTCTGGAGTGCAATTAATGCTGAGGATGTCAATCATTTTGTGAGACTAGGCTCAAGGGAAGAGGAAGGGATTTTGATAACCCGGGCAATCAAAAATATAGAAAATGATGTAAGGGAAGCAATTTTAACCATCATGATAA
>JAAYTG010000100.1 GCA_012518075.1 Clostridiales bacterium
GTGCTATTTTTCAAAAAGTCAGCCAATAGAATATTGCTTTCAAAAAGCTAGCTAACAAAAGGGATCTAATGATTTACACTGCTATTTGTACTCGGGCTTTTCATATCCCTCGGGTAGTTCTACTGTAACTTTTTCAATAACCTGGGGTTCCTTTGGATAATCATTTCTATCGGTAGGTGTTTGAGCAATGGCATCCACTATATCCATTCCCTCAATGGCTTTACCAAAGGCTGCATAAGCGCCATCTAAGTGAGGAGAAGCCTCATGCATAATAAAAAACTGACTGCCTGCAGAATCAGGATGCTGGGATCTGGCCATGGATATGATCCCACGTTCATGCATTAGATCATTTTGAGTAAATCCGTTGGCAGCAAACTCCCCTCTTATGCTGTAGCCCGGTCCTCCCATACCAGTTCCCTCAGGATCACCGCCTTGTATCATAAAGCCAGGGATAATTCGATGAAAGGTCAATCCATCATAGAAACCCTCTTCTACTAGAGATACAAAATTGGCTACTGTTTGGGGAGCTTTATCTGGGTAAAGCTCAATTACAATATCACCCTTGCCTTCAATAGTCATTGTTACAATAGGGAGTTCGTTATCTTTTCTCCCACAGCCTGTAAAGCTGACTGCCCCTAATGCAAGAACTAGAATAAGTAATATAGATGGTATTTTAAGTAGCATTTCCATTTCCTTACTCCTTCCTTGGTCTTATATAGTTAAGTTTCTTTTACATAAGCACAATTATACAACAAAACCTTATATATTGTAAGGTAGTATTGACTTGAATTTTTATACCCTCCTTTTCACCAAGTGGGCTTTATACTGATATAATTGCTATTTCTAGGCAATGGTCAAGTCATAAATTGATTATTTTCTTGCCTTAGTTATATAATGATAATAGATCACACAGTTACAGGATTGGTCTAGTTTAACAGCTTTGACTATATTAGCGTATCAAATATAGAATAAACATGCTTACTATGCAATAACCAAAATGGTTTTGCAGGAGGTCGAAGAATTATCCTTCGCTAATTATTCTTAATTCAATTTTAGCATTAGGATATCTCCAATAAATACTGTATTTAAGTTTTAATAATAAAAAAGTGTTTCTAAAACATATTATGCGAGGAGGTAATAACTTGATTGTTGGCCTTGATATGGGAGGTACCCATATAGATGGAGTTATTGTAAGTGAAGGATCCATAATAGACACTATCAAAACACCTAGGTATGCTGATGATCTATTTGAATCCATCTGGATGACTTTAGAGAAACTTCTTATGGGGCATGATATATCCAAGATCAAGAGGATAAATTTAAGCACTACCGTATCTACCAATGCCATCGTTGAGGGCAAAACCAGTCCAGTAGGCATGATTATTCAAAGTGGACCGGGTATGCCCCATGACTTCTTGGCCTGCGGCTGTGAAAACAGCTTTATTTCCGGATATATAGATCACAGAGGAAAAGTAGTGGAGGATTTGAAGTTAGAAGAAATTGAAGATGTTAAAATTAAGTTTAAAGAAAAAAATATTAAGTCCTGTGCCATAGTCACTAAGTTTTCTACCAGAAATTTTGACCATGAACTAAGGATAAAGGACTTACTTGAGGATGGTTTTTCTCATATTACCATGGGACATACCCTATCCGGAAGGCTCAACTTCCCCCGTAGGGTATTTACCTCATACCTGAATGCTGCAACCTACCACACTTTCCGGGACTTTTCCACTAGTATTCAAAATGCCATGGAGCAAAAGGGTGCAGATATTCCATTGTTTATCTTAAAGGCCGATGGTGGTACCACCAGTTTACAAGAAGCTGGCAAAAAACCTGTTGAAACTATTTTGTCAGGCCCTGCGGCTAGTTTTATGGGCCTTAATGCCCTGCTTAATACCCAAAAGGATGCTCTGCTACTGGATATTGGGGGTACAACTACCGATATCTTCTTTCTTGCTGATGGAGTTCCCTTGTTTGAACCTATAGGTATAGAGATCCATGGATATAAGACATTGATTAGGGCTATCTATAGCTTTTCTATTGGCTTAGGCGGAGATAGCAGTATTGATATAGTAAACCATGAGCTTAAAATAGGTCCTAAGCGGCATGGCCCTCCCTATGCCCTTGGAGGACCAAAACCTACGCCCAGCGATGCCATGATAGCCCTGGGTTTGATGGAAGCTGGCCATAGGCAAATGGCTATAGATGCCATTAAAGGCTTGGGAAAGAGCTTAAACCTGTCTGTAGAGGATACGGCCAATAAAATTCTTGATACTATGAGCAATATGATTAAAGCTAAAGTAGATGAGCTATTAGTAAGTATTAATTCCAAACCTGTCTATACTGTTAGGGAACTTTTGCATGGTAAAAAAATTGAACCCCAGCTTATAAATATTATTGGTGGTCCTGCCAATTGTTTAGCAGCTATACTGGAGAAAAAGTTTAACCTACCCTGCTATTGTCCCAGACACTATGGGGTGGCTAACGCTATAGGTGCAGCTATGGCCAAAATTACCCAGGATATTACCCTCCTTGGGGATACTTCAAGGGGTATACTATCATCTGCGGAATTTGGGTTTCAAGAAAGAATAAGCAAGGATTTCACCTTGGAAGATATGCGAAGTCGAGCCCTTGAGCTTCTTAAGAGAAAGGCAATGGAATTGGGAGCCAAAGAAGATGAGATAGAAGCTGAAATTGTTGAAGAGAGCAGCTTCAATATGGTAGATGGGTTTTTTACCAAGGGTAAAAATATGAGGGTAGAGGCACAGATAAGGCCGGGGCTTGCGGGGGATCTATTAGTCGCAAATCCACAGGAACATAAATATAGTATAAAGGATGATAAGTATGATCAAAGCAAGAAATAGTTTGGGACTTGTCTTCTTTCCTGCTTTCGATTGGGCCATAAGCCCTACCCATCCTGAACGAGAGGAAAGGCTTTTATATACTAAGGATCAGCTCTTTGAGGAAGGAGTCGAAGACATTGAAGGAATTCAGTTCTATAATCCAATTATCGCTAATGAAAAGGATATTCAAAGGGTTCACTTCTGCGTGCCCGATGTAGAATCCAGGCTTACAAAATCCCACTTCATCTCTGCTGGTGGTGCTATCAGGGCCATGGAGGCCAAGATGAAGGGAGAAGTGGACAAGGCTTTTGCAATGGTTCGGCCTCCGGGCCACCATGCCCAAAGGGTTGTTTATGGGGACAGGGGATTTTGTGTCATTAATGTTGAAGCGGTAATGCTAGAGAGGATACGGCAAGAATACAGGGATCTAAGGGTAGCCATAATAGATACGGACTGCCACCATGGGGATGGAACCCAGGATATTTATTGGAATGATAAGGACACCTTATTTATATCCTTCCACCAGGACGGAAGAACCCTCTACCCCGGCACTGGCTTTTTAGATGAATTTGGCGGTCCAGCTGCCTATGGTTATAATATCAATATTCCTCTGCCTGCGGGGACCTCCGATGAAGGATTTTTATACCTCTTGGACCATGTAGTGCTACCTATTTTAGAGGAGTATAAGCCTGATATTATCATTAATTCTGCCGGCCAGGACAATCATTATACGGATCCTCTTACCAATATGAACTTTTCCGCCCAAGGCTACGCCCAGCTTAATTCTAAACTAGACCCCGATATTGCAATCCTTGAAGGAGGATACTCCATTGAAGGGGCCTTGCCCTATGTTAATCTTGGCATAGTACTGGCCATGGCTGGCCTTGATTATTCCCATGTGAGGGAGCCAGATTACAATGAAGAAGGATTAAAGCAGGATAAAAGAACTAGCGAATATATAAAAGAGTTATCTAGACATGTATATAAGAGATGGGAAAACCGAGAAGAATTATGGGCTAAAAATATCAAGGGAAGAGAAAATGTCATCCTTAAAAGGCAGGTCTACTACGATACCGATGGGATACTGGAGACTCAAAGGCAAAACTTCATTGTTTGTAATAAATGCTCGGGCTTAAACACCATAGACTCCCAAAGTGATAGTGGATATCATATCTATGCAATTACCATACCCAGAGACGGATGCCCCAATTGTCTTGACCAGGGTTACCGGATATATAAAAATGCAAGTCCTGGAGCCTATACAGATGTCTATCTTCAAGATAGGATAAACGATCATTATTGCGCAAAGTAATCCAGTGTTTTATAATATACTATAGTACAAGTTATTAACTGTTAAAAAACTTAAAATATAAGGGAATCATATATTGTGGAATCAATTTCAAAAATATTAATTAGGTGGCCGGTAGATGATTTTTAATTTTTCCGCTATTATCCTTATAGTAAATGTTATCCTTGCTCTAACCTTGGTCTTCCTAGAGCGACGTAATCCTACCACTACATGGGCCTGGATTCTTATTCTTATGTTTATTCCTGGTCTGGGCTTTTTTCTCTATTTATTCTTGGGCCAAAACCACAGGAAGAAGAAAAGGTTTACCACCAAAGCCCAGCAAGACTTGGTTAGGGCGGCCAGGCAAAACCAAAGGATGCTGTCTCAGCACCACTTGGATTTTATAAAATATGATATCGCCCATGTCAAAGATCTTATTCTTCTCTTTTATCGCAACTCGCGTTCAGTCTTTTCCAGAAATAATAAAATCACCATCCTAAATAATGGCAATGAAAAGTTTCCCGTATTGATTGAAGAATTAAAAAAGGCTAAGCACCATATACATATGGCCTACTATATAATACGGGATGATGAGCTTGGGAGAAAGGTTCGAGATATATTGACAGAAAAAGCCAGGGAAGGTGTAGAAGTAAGATTACTCTACGATGGAATGGGCTGTCTTTTTATGGGGAAAAAGTACTTTATGCCCCTTATTGAAGCTGGAGGGCAGGTAGCAGCCTTTCTTCCCCCTTTTATTCCCTATATAAATATACGAATAAACTATAGAAACCATAGAAAGATTACAGTTATAGACGGACAAAAAGCCTTTACCGGAGGACTGAACCTAGGGGATGAATATCTGGGTAAGTCCCCTAAATATGGATTCTGGCGGGATATACACCTCATGATTGAAGGCAGCGCTGTTGATCCCCTCCAACTCCGTTTTATGATGGACTGGCAGTTTGCCTCAAAAATCAATATACCCTTTTCCAATGAGTATTTCCCTGTAAAAAAAGCCATAGGATATTCTGGAATACAGATAGTATCTAGCGGTCCAGATTCCCAATGGGCATCTATACATCAGGGATATTTTAAGATGATCACCAGGGCAGAGAAGAAGATCTATATACAAACCCCGTATTTTGTTCCTGATGATAGCTTGGCTGAAGCATTGAAGGTGGCAGCTCTGGGAGGGGTAGATGTGAGAATAATGATTCCTGCCATGCCCGACCATCCCTTTGTATACTGGGCTTCCACTTCATACATTGGAGACCTGCTGGAAGCCGGAGCCAAGGCCTATATATATGATAATGGCTTTTTACATAGCAAGCTTCTCATTACCGATAATACTCTTGCTTCGGTTGGTACTGCCAACCTAGATATACGGAGCTTTGCTCTGAACTTCGAAGTCAATGCATTCATCTACGATGTTGAGGTTATAGAAGAATTGGAGCAAACCTTTTTAAAAGATCTAAAGCTATGTAAGGAGATTACCTTGGACAAGTATAATGCTCGCCCCCTAGGGATGAGGTTTAAGGAATCGGTATCTAGGTTGCTATCACCCCTATTGTAGTGTTTTTAAAATCTATACTGCAGGAGATCTTTTGTAATTCCTAGGAGTTGCTAAAAACTCCTTTCCTACACCTACTTATCTGGACTTCTTTCTAGGATGCCCATTTTTATAGACTCTTCCACTATCTGGTTCACAAAGTCCCACAATTCTGGGGTACCTTCTTTGACTAAAAGGGTACGCTCAACAACCTTGTCACTCTTTATGCCGTACTTAACCCATGTGTGCCCTCCTGTATGGTAGTTGCAAAGTAAGGGTTGTATACGATCAAGAGAAGCGGCAAAGAGGGCCTCAGGAGTTTTTCTCTCTTCAAATTCATCCCATAGGCCTCTCAATTCCTCCCCTTGGTCAGAGGGCAAAATGCTAAAAAGTCTTTCAGCGGCCCTAAGCTCCCTGTCAGCCTTGTCTAAGTTGCCTTTTTCGTCGTAGCAAAAGGTGTCCCCAGCATAGATCTCCACCAAATCATGGATCAATAACATCTTTAAAACTTTGGTAATATCCAAATCTGCCGTGGGCGCATATTCATATAAGACCATGGCCATTAACGCTAAATGCCATGAATGCTCAGCATCATTTTCATTTCTGGATCCATCCATCAATAGTGTCTGCCTATATATTTGTTTGAGTTTATCCACTTCCACTATAAATTCAATCTGTTTTCTTAATCTTTCCTTGTCCATCCTATACTACCTTCCTAAGTAAGTCTTTTGTTCAAAGTAAGCCATTCAAAAATCCATAATTGGATAATACATACAGGACTAGACCGATGACAGCTACGGTTAATGCAAACTTGATTATTTTCTTTGTTATCTTCATAATCAATACTATAGCCAGAATTGCAATGACTATGGTAATAAAATCTGTCATTTTAAACCTCCACATCATATTATTGGGATAGAATGGTACTACCCTATTTTGCCAAAATCTGATACCATTATATCATACTTATATTCTAATGATAAATCTTTTAGCTGCTATATAGAACTTATTAAATCATGGTCAGTAAATACCAACAGATGATACTGTGCTAGCTTATTGAGATCCTGTTAGCTTATTGTTATTCTACTAGCTTATAAAGGATATTAAAATTGGAGGGAATTATAGTGTTTACAGATATATCTTTAACAAATGATAGACCTTTATATCTGCAAATACGGGATTATATTAGACAGATGATTCTAAGGGGATTGCTAAGCCAAGGTCAAAAACTTCCCTCTACTAGAGAGCTGAGTGATACCTTAGAGGTTAGCCGTAACACCATTATATTAGCCTATGAGTATTTAGAAGATGAAGGATTTGTAAAGACCATTAGGGGAAAGGGAACCTTCGTATCTGCTGTAAGTATCGACTACAAGAATGTATGGGATATGGATTGGAATTCAAGGCTAACCCCTTATGCCAATATGGCAAATAGGCTAGATATTGTAAAACATGAGTCCAAGTGGCAAAAGGGTATGATCTCCTTTAAGAGTATTGCCCCCGATGATAAGCTCTTTGATGTAGAGGACTTCAAAAGGGCTTTCCAAAACCGCTTCTCCCTGGAAGGTGAGAAGCTGCTAAACTATGGCTATGCCCAGGGCTATAAGCCTCTTATTGATTACTTGCTTCACTATATGGAGAATAAAGGTGTTAGCACTCAAGGAAAGAGTATCCTAATAACCAACGGTTTTACTGAAGGCTTTGATATAGTGCTGTCAGCCTTGGTCAACCCAGGTAACTATATTCTTTGTGAAAACCCCACCCATAATACAGCCATAAAGATAATGAAGCTTCACCATCAAAAGATTATAGGAATAGACATGGAGGAAGATGGTATCAATCTAGCTAAATTGGAGAAGGCCCTAGCTAATAACCCTGTATCCATGGCCTTTCTCATCCCCTCCTACCACAATCCCACTGGGGTCATTATGTCTCCTCAAAAAAGAATCCAAGTACTAGATATATTTGCAAGATACAAGGTTCCTGTAATAGAGGATGGCTTCAATGAAGAGCTTAGATATTCAGGCTCCCACCTATCACCCCTAGCTGCCCTATGTGGCAGTGGAAATAGTGTAATCTATATTGGCAGCCTGTCCAAGGTCTTATTTCCTGGGCTTAGAATTGGATGGATATTAGGAGATAAGGAGCTTATTTCCAAGCTAGAAAGCGTTAAACGAAGCCGAAATATACATACTTCCTTTTTAGATCAAGCCCTACTATATGAATATCTATCAAGGGGCAACCTAGAAAAGTACCTAAAAAAAGCACGGAAAACATACCGGGAAAAGTATGACTTGGCTATTGAATGTGCCAGAGAATATATACCCCATAAGACGGTTCTCGGTGAAGGCGGACTGCATATTTTTATTGAACTGGCAGATCATGTAGATGCCCGCCAGGTCCTGACTAGATCCATCCGGCGCAATGTAATATTTATGCCGGGGGATATTTTCTACACCGACGGTAAAGGCAGTAATACCTTGCGCCTGGGCTTCGCCCGTTCAACCTTGAATGAAATCAAAAAAGGCTTTAAAATAATAGGTAATGTAGTCAAAGAAATGGAGGAATAGGCATGAAAGAAGTAGCTTATAACCAATATCTAAAAGAGGTAGATCAGCACCTAAGACGGGGAGGATTATTTCTCAATAGCGGCCATGATGACATTAACACTATGGTTATTGGATGGGGTGGTATCAACATCTACTGGGGAAAACCAATCTTTGTTGTTCCTGTTAGAAAATCTAGGTACACCCACGGTATTTTAGAGAAGACCGGAGAATTTACCGTAAGTATCCCTATGAGAGAGGACCTGGGTAAGGCCCTATCCTTCTGTGGTACCAAGTCAGGACGTGATTATGACAAGTTTAAGGAGTGTCAACTTACACCTGTTCCTGGCCAAAAAATCAAAACCCCAATTATCAAAGAATGCTCCCTTCATTATGAGTGCAGGATAGTCTATAAACAGGATATGATCCCTGAAAATCTCGATAGTTCCATCAATGAAAGATGGTATCCTGATTATCATACCCTGTATTTTGGAGAAATCTTGACCTGCTATGAAAGATAGGAGAAGTCCTTCTCTGCTATCAAAGATATGAGAAAGGCAGTGAAATTAATTTCACTGCCCTTTTATTATTCTACAAAAGCAAAATATATGGTCTGTATTGCCCTTTCAAAATCTTCGTTTTCTACACCTATTATGATGTTCATTTCTCCTGAGCCTTGAGCAATCATCCTAACGTTGATATTTTCATCCCCTAAGGCTCCAAAGAGTTTTCCCGAGATACCGGGAGTTCTAGCCATCCCCATTCCCACCGTAGCAACTAGGGCCATGCTGGAATGAACGTCTACCGAATCCGGTTTTAGCTGCTGGTTTATATCTTCAAGTACTTCCTCCAGCTTCCCTTCCAACTCATTATCTGCTATAACCAATGAGATATTATCAATTCCTGAAGGCATATGTTCGAAAGATATGCCATGAGATTCTATTATAGATAAAAGCTTTCGTCCAAAGCCCAGCTCAGCATTCATCATAGCCTTCTCAATACTTATAATGGTAAAACCCTTTTTGCCTGCCACTCCGGTTATCATGCCGTTACCCTGAGAATCACCACCATTGGGTACTATAAGAGTTCCTACCGCTTCTGGATCGTTGGTGTTCTTTATATTTATTGGTATGCCAGCCTGTCTAACAGGAAAAACCGATTCCTCATGGAGTACATTTGCCCCCATGTAAGCTAGCTCTCTCAATTCCTTATAGGTTATTTCCTTTATAGGTTTGGGGTTGTTGACAATCCTAGGATCAGCCATCATAAATCCAGAAACATCGGTCCAGTTCTCATACAGATCTGCTCCAACCCCTTGAGCAATGATGGCACCAGTAATATCAGAACCTCCCCTGGAGAAGGTCTGAATCCCTCCATCCGGTCTTGAGCCATAGAATCCGGGAATAACCGCCCTCTCAACCTCTGACAGCGCCTCCCTAACGGCTTCCTTTGTGGCTTGGGCATCATAAGCTCCAGCTTGGGTAAAGAAAATCATATCTGCCGGATCGACGAACTCATAGCCCAAAAACTCAGCCAGAATTATGCCGTTTAAGTATTCTCCCCGGCTAGCAGTATACTCGGCAGAATATCCTCCCAAAATCTTCTCTCTAATGTCTTCAAGGATGGGTTCCAAATCCAAAGACAAACCCAGTCCTTCTACAATCTCCAAATATCTAGTAGAAATTAGTTCAAATACTTCGCCAAAAGGGACACCTTTTTGGGCATGTTCCTGACAAAGGTAAAGAAGATCAGTAATCTTGTGATCACTAGAATGCCTTTTCCCTGGTGCAGAAGGAACTATGTACCTACGCTCTTCATCCATCATGACTATAGAGCCTACCTTTTTAAATTGTTCTACATCTGCAAGGGAAGATCCCCCAAATTTGGCAACCTTGATACCCATAAAAAAACCTCCATAATTAAACTCGAATATGCTTATTATAGTGACCGGCTAAAAAAAAGTCAAGCTATTCTTACTTATCCATCCTTGTATAATGCCCAATTTATGAGCTTTCTAACTTATAGTTCCCTTATAATTCCTCTAATAACCCCCTTAAGAATCTAATCATTTCCCACCTTGTCTTTGGATTCTCTTGTATAGGCTAGAGCTGCATTTAGTTCCCCTCCCAGAAGTAAAATAACCGCACTAAAGTAAAGCCAGATGAGAAGGATTACCACTCCACCAATACTTCCATAAAATTTAGAATAATTGCCAAAGTTATCTACGTAGTAGGCAAAAGCCAGGGAAGCACCTAACCATCCTAGAGTAGAGAAAATAGCACCGGGGATAACCTCCCGCCATGTCATTTTTCTACTGGGTGTAAATCTATAGAGTCCTATAAATACCAGCAATATGACCATTGAAATAAAAATATAGCGGCCAGTATCCCAGATCCCTTGGTAAATGGGTTTTAGTTCCATTCCATCGATTAATTGGCGCTTTATAACACCACCAAAAATCAGGAGAACAAAGGAAAAGATTATTGTCAGGGTCAGCAATAGAGTAAAGCCTATAGAGATTAGTTTTACTTTCCAAAATGGCCTTCCCTCTACTTCGTCATAGGCTTTGTTAAGGCCTGTAATTATAGAGCCAATCCCGTTTGAAGCAAACCACAGGGACAGAATTCCACTTATAGGGGCTAGGCCTCCAGTCTTTGCATCTACTATATCAACAACTGTGTCCCTTACTAGAATATAGGCTTCATCTGGAAGAATGGCTAATAAGCCTTCCAGGGCCTGCTGGCTGGAGATGGGACTATACCCGATTAATGCTATAAGAAATATTAAAAAAGGAAAGAAAGATAGAATTAGATAGTAGGCCATCTGAGCCCCTAAAGCAAGGACCTCATCCTCCATAATACCATGATAGAATTGTCTAAGAAGCCTAATAAATCTATTAATCAAGCTCAATACCTCCCAGCTACCTGTATCTTCCCCTTTTTCTAGCTAAACTCCCTAATTTCTCTTCCCTTTCCCATTCTTTGTCTGGTATAATAAAAAATAATTAATCCAAATTTTGTAGGAAGTTAAAGTAAATCCTTATATTGAGGAGAGTAACCATAAATCAAGGGAAAAATACAATATAAATGGACGATTTATGCTTTGTTGATTATTAATATTTGGTAAGGAGATTTATAATATGCTTAGAGTTTGGGGACTAATTAGAAAAAATAATAGAATTGTGCAGGATATGGTTGCTGAATGCCAGGAAAATGATATAGAGCAAGAGGAGGCTCTTTATAGCTGTGTACATGAGATTTGTTATGAATTCGATCTTCAGCGCCCCATATGGCTGCCTAAAAATCAAAGGGAGTATGAGGACTATAAAAGGATAGTTTTGACTCAGGATAACTTTATCGAGCCCATAGACTTTGATACTCTAGAGTTAGAGATCCTATCTGATGAAGATGAAAAATACTAGGTTATAAAAAACATAAACTCTCGGGAACGATTCTTGTAGTCAGTTCCCTTTTTTAATACAAAAAGCAGATGAAAATCAAAAGCGAGATTCTCATCTGCATTTTTATCTAAGGCTATTTTAATAGCTTTTTTTAGCCTTCTTTGTTAGGTTTATCTGTCTTGGCTTATTTACCAAGGAGATTTTCAGCTTTTTCTACAACATTATCCACTGTAAAGCCGAACTTCTCAAAGAGGATCTCACCTGGTGCAGAGGCACCAAAATGATCCAAGGTAATGGTATCGCCGTCAAGACCGACGTATTTATGCCATCCAAATGAAGAAGCAGCCTCTACAGCTAGTCGAGCCCTTACTGCTTTAGGTAGTACCTTCTCCTTGTACTCGTCGGATTGCTCTTCGAATATTTCAAAGGAAGGCATGCTCACAACTCTAGCATCAATACCTTTCTCCTTTAAGATGCTATGGGCATTATATATAAGCTCCACTTCTGAGCCAGAAGCCATAAGGATGATATCTGGATTTTCTTTTTCTGAATCCAATAGGATATAGCCACCCTTTAGGGCATCTTTACCTGTCTCATCATACAGGGGTAGATTCTGACGGCTAAGAACCAGACCAGTAGGACTATCCTTCCTTGTAAGAGCTGCATACCATCCAGCGGCAGTTTCCTTAGAATCTGCAGGACGGAATACAGTAAAGTTAGGAATGCTTCTAGCGGCAGCCAGATGCTCAATAGGCTCATGGGTAGGTCCGTCTTCTCCTACACCAATACTATCATGGGTCAATACATAGACTACGGGCAGGTTCATTAGAGCCGATAGTCTCATGGCTGGCTTCATATAATCGGAGAATACGAAGAAGGTAGCTACATATGGCCTGAGTCCACCGTGGACAGCCATTCCATTAGCTATAGCTGCCATGGCGTGCTCTCGGATTCCAAAGTGGAGATTGGATCCTGTACGATCTTCGGCTGAGAAACTACCTCTATCATTCATTAATGTCTTAGTAGAGGGAGCTAGGTCAGCAGAACCTCCAATTAAATTGGGCAAAACTTTTGCCAGACGATTTATAACTTCACCAGAGGATGATCGGGTAGCATTGGCACCTTCAAACTTCCAGAAATCCTCATCGTTTAATAAATCTACTGGTAGTTCATCACTATGCCATACTTCCCATTCCTTGACCAGCTCTGGATACTCCTTGGCATAAGCATCCCATTTCTCCTGCCATGCCCTCTCTGCCTCAATTCCCTTTTGAGTAATAGATGACATATGCTCTCTAACGTCCTCTGGTACAAAGAATTCCTCTTCATAATCCCATCCTAGGAATTCCTTGGCAGCCTTGAGGTTCTCAGCTCCTAGTGGCTCACCGTGAGCAGATGCCTTGCCCTGCTTTGCAGGGGAACCATAACCAATTTCTGTAGTAATAATAAGTAGTGAAGGCCTTTTCTTCTCAGCCTTAGCATCCTCTAGCGCTTTGCTAATGGCATCTATATCATTACCATCTTCTACTTCTAATACCTGCCATCCATAGGCTTCAAAACGCTTGCCTACATCTTCCCTAAATGCTATGTTGGTTTCTCCCTCAATGGTAATGGAGTTTGAATCATACAAAACAATTAGCTTGTCCAGTTCCAAGGTTCCTGCTAATGAAGCGGCTTCAGCAGTTATACCCTCCATCATACAGCCATCTCCGGCAAGGACATAAGTATAATGGTCTACAATATCATAGCCCGGTCTGTTAAACTTGGCAGCTAAATAGGCTTCTGCCATAGCCATACCAACACCATTTGCAAAACCCTGTCCTAGGGGACCGGTTGTAGTTTCTACACCAACCGTATGCCCATACTCTGGGTGCCCTGGGGTCTTGCTATCCCATTGACGGAATCTTTTGATCTCATCCATGGATAGTCCATATTCAAATAGATGTAGTAGAGAATAAGTCAGAGGTGAAGCATGACCTGCTGATAGGATAAAACGGTCTCGGTCAACCCAGTTGGGATTGGCGGAATTATGCTTCATCTGTCTGCCCCAAAGAGTATAGGCTATGGGAGCTGCGCCCATAGGCATTCCAGGATGTCCTGACTTTGCCTTTTCTACCATTTCCGCTGAAAGTATCCGAATGGCATTAATACTATTCTTTTCCACTTGTTTCATACTATTCCTCCTATATTAAATTTTCATTAAACTGTTTGCAAATGTAATTATGTGGAATCTATAATATTCATCATAATTACTATATCCCACTCTTAACTAATAATATCATTTCCTTGACTCTATGTCTATTATTTCATTATTTATCTATCTCTAATAATTTTATTAGAAATCTAGGATGGGGACATAGGAATAAAGAAGATTCTTACGATTTTTCCAAGCGAAAGGCTTTTTTCTAGCTTTTAGATTTAGTAAATGTAATGGCTAAGTAAAATAGCCAATAGAACCTTTTCCAGTTTTTATACCTTTTCTTCATTCGAAGCTTAAAATTAGTAAATTTTAAAAAGGTTTTTTGATTTTTTATGTTTATTTTTTCTTAAATGGGTTACTATAATAACGTAAGTTACCCAAACCCCCAAACCCCTTACATAAAGAACCGCGGAGTTATTCCGCGGTTCTTTGTTATTATCTTGCTTTTTTATAGCCACTTAACAATGTCCACCAGTCTGTCCACTATAATATCCGGCTGGACATCAGACTTTTCAACATCCTCCAGCTTAGTTTCCCCAGATAGGACCAAAATGCTGGTGACGCCATGGTTAGCGGCAATAGCAATATCAGTATAAAGTCTATCCCCTACAAAAACAATTTCATCCTTAGTGCAGTTTAAATGATCTAGAACAAATTCAAGGGTCTCTTCATAGGGTTTACCCAGGTATCTGGGCTCAGCATCCGTGGATGCAGTAATAAAGGCACATATGGCACCACAATCTGGAATAAATCCGTCTTCCGTGGGGCAATTAAAATCAGGATGGGTTGCTATAAATCTAGCCCCTTCCCTTATAAAGGTACAAGCTCTCGTAAGCTTTTCGTATGTAATGGTCGTATCAAATCCTGCAACTACCAAATCCGGCTTGTCTTCAACTAGATTTATCCCTTCCTTGATAAATTGTTCCTCAAGCATAGGTGTTCCCAGTAGATAAACCCTAGACTTGTCATGATGCTTTTTCAGATAGTGGGTTGTCACCATACCAGAGGTGACTACCTTGTCCCCATCTACCAGACATTTCATTTTCCTTAGCTTATCCACATATACATCCGGGGTTTGGGATGAATTGTTGGTGAAGAAAAGAAAATCCTGCCCTGACTCCTTTAGCCTATCTAAAAATTCCAAAGACCCATCTAACAATCGATCCCCCAGATAGAATGTTCCATCCATATCCAGGATAAAGTATTTCTTGTCCTTTAATATCTGTCCTTGTTTCATCAAAAACAATTCTCCCTTCTCCTAAGAACTCTTTATTTAATAGTATTTATTTACTACATACTCTGCTGCTTCCTCTAGAAGACCCAGATCATCCAATAGCTGCATTATGCCGTAGCGATTACGAATCTCTTTGGCTACCATCAAGCTGTCTTTGAACTCCTCCCTATCTACGCCTAATTCCTTGGGACTATATATGGCCCCTGCATCCTTTAATAGCCCTTTAAGTTGACCGGGTGAAGGAAGGTTCAAATAGCAATTAGCCTTTATATCTTCCCATTTTTCTTCTATAAGCTTCATCCTATTTTCGCGCTCTATCTCCTCTAGAAGGAGCTCTTTTTCTTTAAGGTCTAATATCTGCTTAGACATGTTGCCATAGCATCTTTCTATTCTTTTGACCCATCTATCCTTGTCGAACTCTCTATACTTGCCCGAACTTTTAATATCCTCTATATCCTTGCTAAAGAGGTATTTGTATGCCTCCAAGATTGCCAGGGTAGCTACACCGACCTTGTTACCATGGAGCCATTTGGTATCTATGCCCTCCTGCAAAAACTTCATCTCAATGTAGTGGGAGACCTGATGCTCTGAGCCAGATGCAGGTCTTGAATGCCCTGCTAGGCCAATACATAGACCTGAAAGTATCAAAGCCTCCATGATGGCCTGAGTGGTATCTTCGGATCGCTGGGAAAGCTTAGGTGCTGCATCCATGCACTTGTCTACGGCACTTTCCACCAGATGGGAAATATTATCACAGTAGCGTTCATTTCTCTCCAGATCTAATATCTTGGACATTCTCCAGTCAGCAAGTCCAGTATATTTCCCCAATACATCCCCTAAACCCGCCTGCAGCATATGCATAGGGGCTTCCTTCATTATTTGCGTATCGCCTATTATGGCTATTGGATAGACCCCAGGAAATGTTGTTTTGACACCATTTCGAATTAAGGGGGATACTACAGATGCATAGCCGTCCATAGAAGGAGCTGTTGCAACTATAGCATAGGGAACCCTTGTCTTAGCACTGACAAATCTCGCTATATCATTGAGTGTACCTGAACCGACAGTGAGTATGATAGATGTATCATCCTCTATTTCCATTAGTAAAGCTCCTAAGGACTTAGCATCTGCCACCAGATGATCGTCCTGATAGATAAATCTACTAATTGAAAATTCATTCTTTATAAGATCCATCACTCGCTGACCTGCTACTTCATAGGTGTTTTTGTCTGCCACAAGTAGCACTTTCTTGCCTTTATACTGGGATAAGATTTCAGGAAGGTCCTTTAGGATACCTGAGCCTATACAAATATCTCCTATGCTAACCTGATGATGTTGTCCGCAAAAGCATTGAAAATCCAAGTTTGCCAACTGTTCTATAGATTGATCCACAAGTTTTATCATAACACTTCCTCCCATTTGTTGAAATATATGGGCTAAAAATAAAAACCACGAGAA
>JAAYTG010000011.1 GCA_012518075.1 Clostridiales bacterium
ACAAAAAAAGATAAGACTTTTATCTTATCTTTTTCCCAAAACTTATCACAAATATTAGCAATACTATAGGGTGATATCGTAAATTCTATAGTTTTACCATCTATGTGGATACCATTTGAGTCTATCTTCTCTTCATTTATATCAGTATAGTAATCTTTAGATGCTTCTTTAAATGAAATTAACAGCGGCCTCTGAATATTATATAATACAAATGCTGAGCAGCATAATAATCATAATACCAGATAACCACTATTTTTAGAAGTTGGTTTGGTTAAAAAAGGGGATCCCGTTGGAATATTTATAAAATATTTCAACGGGATCCCATCTCTATATCTTAGCTTCTCATCAGATTAAATTAGTTACCCCGCAATTGATCCCACAATTCTGCTCTCTGATCCATTACATCTTGTCCGCCTGCTGTGAGATATTCTTCTATTAGAGAATCCCACACTTGATCGAAATCTTCAGGCTTTGCGGTGATTGATTTTGCATAGATTTCAAGTTCTTTATCATCCAAGACTTTAGCATGCTTTGATTCAGCATCCGTAGGAATCAAGCCTGCACCTGGATTTACATAGCCATCTCTCATACCTAAATTATAGGCCTCTTCAAATAGATGCTCATTTTCTGGATATGAGAATGCATTTGCTCTTATAGTCTTATCCTTATCTGCCAAATCAATACCATTTACAATAAGGGTATAATCGATATTCTGTAGTGATGGCATCATTTTTTCTCCCTCAACCTGATTAAGTCTTGGCAGGCCATCTTCCATGGTGTGATGTAAATTTTCCTCACCAAATTGTAGGAAGAACATCACATCAGGATCAGTCATCCAGTCTAGGTATTTAATAACAGCATCAACTTTTTCTTGACTTGTCTTTGGCACGATAATTCTAATTCCAGCTGGATCATATAATTCTTTTTGATGCTTGCCTGTATACTTGTTGGTAAAGGGATCACAAGCTACAAATTCAGCATCAGGGAAATTTTGCTTCAAGTTAACATTGTGTCCGGGTACATTTCTAAGGGCTAAATCATAGTTACCACCATATGACCCAACATATCCCCTAACTATATCTTCGTCAAGCATTTTTCCATCCTTATCCAAGGGGAATTCAGGACTAATTAAGCCCTCATTGTATAGTTGGTTCAGGTATCTTGCCCCTTCTTTCCAACCTGGAAGGAATAATCGATATTTAACATAGTAATCCTTATCCGATACATCCTCTAAAAAGGCCTCGAAGAATCCATAAGCAACATAGTCCACGTCATGAGTCATACCGTAAGGAACAACTCTGTCAACATCTCCAGGATTTTCTTCCTTAAAAGCTTTTAGAGTTTGATAATATTCTTCTGTGGTCTCTGGGACAGGTAGATCTAATTTTTCCAGCCAATCCTTTCGGATAAATGTACCAGCTCTTGCTTGTATTACTCTCTTTGCGGGAATCGCAAATTGTTTTCCATCATATTGTCCATATGTTAGTAGCTCATCACCTAAATACTCTTTAAGCCGGCCGCCATGCTCATTAAGTGCATCTGTAAGATCTGCCAAACCTCCCTCATTATAATACTTATAAACAGTCGGTACATCATAGGTTAGACAGATATCTGGTGCATCTCCTGTTGCCATCCATACGTTCAAGGTGTCCACTTCCTGTGACCTGGGACATGGTACAAAGGTAACTTTAATGTTGTTTGGATCCCCGAACTCCTTCTGTACCCAGTCTGTCCAGAAGTTGTTATCAACAGGGGTTTGACCTGGAGTACCTCTATCGAATGTCTCTACCCTTAATTCAATAGGTTCTCCCTTACTTTCAGAATCATCCTTCCCTGAATCATTTGCCTTGTCATCGGCCTTTTGAGTGTCTTCAGAGTTGGATGTCTTACCGGTATCGTCGCTATTACTTGAACCACATCCTGCAAATACTGCAATTATAAGCATAAAACAAAGTAGCAGACTGATAGTTCCTAGCAATTTCTTCCTCACTTTTATTACCTCCTTGTTTATTTTTTATAGTCAACAGTGCAATAATGCACTCCTGAGCTTACAGAAGAGTATTTTTATAGACCTGCCATTCATCCCTTTATAGCACCAATCATAATACCGGATATGAAATATCTCTGCAGCCATGGATATACAATAAGTATAGGAATGGTAGCAAACATTACGGAAGCTGCTTTTAAGCTTTCAGGCAAAAGATTTGACGCCATGGTTCCCTCAGCAGCAGAGATTTCCAACTGCATATTATTATAGATAATCTGATAAATCTTCAACTGTATGGGAAATAGTTTAGAGTCAGTTATATAAAGTAGGGAATCCATAAAGTAATTCCAGCGTCCTACTGCATAGAAAAGACTCAAAGTAGCTAAAACGGGCAAGGAAAGTGGTAATACTATTCTCACCAGTATTGTCAAGTAAGAAGCACCATCTATCAAAGCTGATTCTTCAAGGCTGTCAGGTAAGTTAGAAAAAAATGTTTTAAGAACAATCATATTGAATGCACTGATTAAACCGGGCAAAACCAGTGCCCAGAAACTGTTCAAAAGATTCAAGTTTTTTATAAGTAGATAGTCAGGTATCATTCCGCCACTAAAAAACATGGTTATTATAATTATTAAAAGGAAGAAGTTTCTCCCCTTTAAATTATTTTTTGAAAGAGGGTAGGCTGCAAGTATAGTCATAACCATACAAAGGACTGTATGAACTAAAGTGAGTTGTACAGTAAATAGAAGAGACTTGGTCATAGAACTGTCTGATAAGACCACTTTATAGGCATCTAAATTAATTTCTACAGGCCATATAAAGACTCTCCTTGAAAGAATAGCCGCATTTGAGCTTAAGGAAATTGATGCTACATGCAGCATAGGTATAAGACATGCTAATACTGCTAATACTATTATGACGTTTATTGTCATATCGAATATTTTATTTTTCATATTTGTATCCATTACAATTTAACCCCCTGCTAAGCAATTTGGCCTACAATTTACCATATACCTTCTTCCCCAACTTTTTCCGCAATATAATTGGCCGCTAATAGAAATACCATTCCTATTACTGATTGGAAAAAACCCACTGCGGTTGCAGTTGAAAACCTACCTGAGCGAAGTCCAACTCTGTATACAAAAGTACTTATAACATCAGAAACATCGTTGACTAAATGGTTGCCCATGGCATAAGGTCTATCAAATCCAATTTGGGTAATCCTTCCAACATTAAGGATCAACAGTATAATAATGGTGGGTTTAATACAGGGTAGGGTAATGTGCCATATCTTTCTTAGTCGCCCAGCGCCATCCACAGTGGCAGCTTCAAATAGCTCTGGGTTTATTCCAGCTATGGCCGCTAAATATATTATTGCGTTCCAGCCTGCACTTTGCCAAACTCCAAATAGGGTATAGGTTATATACCAAGGTGTTTTCTCTGTCAAAAAATTTATAGGACCAATACCAAGCTTTTCAAGGAGTATATTGACCAGGCCTGATTGTGTTGAAAGAAGTTGTATAGCAAGACCTCCTATTACGATCCATGAAAGGAAGTGAGGAAGATATAGTATAGTTTGGGATACCTTCTTATAAGATTGGTTGCTTAATTCACTCAGTATTATGGCAAGTATAATAGGTGCGGGGAAGCCTGCTATTAAGTCCAATGAATTTAGAATAAGGGTGTTTCTAACTGCCCTATAAAACTCATTCATAGCAAATATCTCTTTAAATGTGGCAAAATTGTTCCATGGACTACGGAATATACCATCAAACATGTTATAATCTTTAAATGCGATTAGTAAACCATACATTGGTACATACTTAAAAATTATAAAATAAGCAATTGGCAGTACTAGAAATAAGTAGAGAATGTAGTGATCACGCATATAGGATAAGAATTTACTTAGTCTACTGGCCTTGGGCCCGGTTTTTACATCTGCTACTGTCTTAATATCAGTATTGTGCATTCGGATGTCCCCTTTCAAAGAGTTTTCATAACTCTCTTATTTTCTGCGCAGTATTAATCACTTATGATAGCTAGTTAATTACTTAATTGATTTGAGCGAAATTTCGGAATTTTCCAAACACAAAAGACAGGTAAACTCTGATGCTTAATACTTATTTTGAAATTTCATAGGCTATCTAGATATACCATATTTTGTCATGCGTGTTGGTGGTGTTACTTCCTTCTCACCAACATTATATGAAGCTGCCCATTCTAATTCAACAATTAATTTTGATTGTATACCCTTAATTTTAATTGTAAAAGGTCCCACAAAGGCCTTTTAAGCCTTATTATTAACTATCTGCCCTACAACAAGGCCAAAAATCAAGTAAAATTTCAACTTCTTTATGGTTTAGAATTTTATTTAGTTTTTACCCTGTATTCCCCTGGAGTTACCCCCTCTAATTTTTTAAATATCCTTGTAAATGTTTGATCGTTGTTGTATCCAACTAATAGGGCTAACTCTTTAATACATAGATCACTATTTGTTAGTAGGTTTTTAGCTTCTGTTATTCTCAAACTATTTATAAAATCAACTATATTTCTGCCTGTTTTATCTTTGAATATTTTTCTTACATGGGAATAGCTAAACCCTAAATAATCAGCTATATCCGTTATTCCTATATCTTTTTTGTAGTTCTTCTCTATATAGTCTACTATTTTTCCAACTTTGTCATCACCCATATTCCATCTAATATATTCAAGCATTCTTCTGTATATATTAATAAGCCACTGCTCTATATCGTTCATGGTCTCCTTTTTTGAAAGCTCATTATATATATTGAAATTGCTGCCAAATATCTGACTTATATCAATATTAATATCTGCAAGATATTTAATCACAGTATTTCCTACAAGTTGGTTAAAGATTTGTACAACGTTATCGCTAGATATACCAATCTTATTCTTTATCTTTTCTACCAATTCTTTTACTGTTTCCTCGACAGTACTGATATCCCCTGTTTCTATCTGATTTAAGATATACTTCTCTATAGTTGTAGGATAATAATATTTGTGCTTACCAAAATCATTGCTCCACATAATGATACTGCCATATCCATATATTATTCTTAATTTCAACGCTTGACTTGCTTCTATATAGGAAATGGATATTGAATCATCCCCTTTGTGGCATTTTCCTAGGCCTACAGAGATGGTGTAGTCAAAAATCTTCGCAGTTTCATTTTGTATTTTTTGGAAGCACTCTTGAAGAACAACCTGCAACTTTGGAATTTGCCAGCTGCTTACATTAATAATTAATCCTATTTCTCCCCTATCCATATTAACGCCTACACACTTGTAAAATGAATTGATAACTTGCTCAGATATGTTGATTATTAGCATTTTCAAGTAATACTGTCTATCAACCTCAAATTTTTTTAAAAACTCATCATACTTATCAATAAGTATAGAAGCGCAGATAAAATGCTCATATTGAAAGTCGAATTGCCCAATAATTTGATCATCTATGGACTGATACATTGATTTACCTTCTAATAAATTAATTAATTGATTTTGTGCAATTTTTCTTTGGTTCTTTTCCAGCTCATTGGAAAGTGACTTGAAAGCTTTTCTTAGGATTATCATCTCATCCCTGTCTTCTAGAATATTGATTCCTTTATTGAACCTTATCTCCTGAATTAATTCCTTTACAGGACTACACAACTTTCTTGTAATTAAATAAATACCAATTATGCTAAGGATTGCAACCAGAATTGAAAGATAGATAGTGTTTGTACGGATGCCATTTACACTGCTTATTAATGGCTCCAAAGAAAAGACACCAATATATATCCAATCGTTATTTTGTGATTTATAATATGATACAAGAGATTTGTTGCTATTTACTTCATCCTTAATGTATCCTTCATCTAAATCGCTGCTTATTATGCTATTTATATAACCAACATGAGAAACATTTGTACATAAATAACTCTTATCTAAATGAGATATTACATCTCCCTTGTTATTGATAACAAAAACATATTCTTCTCTATTTATATTATTAGCATTAATTAACTTGGATAACACCTCTTCTCTTATATTTACTACCAATGCACCTTGCAAAGCAGTAGTATAGGGAGTTAGGGGATAAATATATGTTATAATAGAATTGGGTGTATAGTAATCTATAAAGCTGTTACTGCCGTATGGTAATCGAGTATCTATCCAGCCCAGGGCTAATCCTCGATTTGTGTAATCATTATAATATTTTAGCCACTGAGTATCCTTTAAATCTACATTTGATACAAAGCCTTGATTGGAAGTAATTGAATATCCTAAATCCTTCAGGTATAAGTAAATAGATTCATACCTGATATTAGTGTTGAAGGCTTCTAATATAATATCCAATGCATCAGAAAGCTTCATTAAATCAGCAATTTGAAATGTCTGTCTATCATCGCTTTTATAGATATTCACTTCACTAAGAGCATTTATCTTGCTATTTGCAGAAAGTCTAATTGCATCCTTATGTATTGTACTTTTGAACTCCAGCACTGACATTTCCGCCATTTTTAGCCTCACTATGCAGTTTTTCCCGATCTCTCTTTCAGTGCTATTCAATACTGCGTGATCATACACTACAATATAAATAATGGTTACTACAATCAATAGAATGGAGAATGTTATAAAGAATTTAATCGATAAAGAATGATTTTTCATTTTACAAATCCTCCTATATAGGGTTTGAATGTCCATAGCCTCACTATATTTTATTAATAGAAATATTATCCATTTTAGCATTTTTATGACATATGAGTACTCCTATTTTACTTATTCTCATTAAAAGCATAGGATATCAGAGTTTTTCTAACTCAGCGTATAGGAACTGATTGTTTTATTCAAATCCCGGTGATAAGTACTTAAATTTCTATAGTCATAATTGACAGTAACCTACTAATGAACTAAGTTCTATTTTTAGACAGGATAGTTAAAAGAGTCTTTATATAAAAACCATTAATTAATTCAAATAAACATGACAATTAATAAGTTATTTTGATCTGTAGTCTTCCTATAAACTATATCGACTTTTTAGGAATCAAAGTCGCACTAATTACCATAATTATAGCAATAGCCAAGACTAAAGTCAATTTACTGTACAAAAGTCTAGGACCATGGAATCTATGGTCCTAGACTTTTACTTTAACCCTATTGGCTATGATTATCTTCTTTCTTATTCATCTATCCAATCCGTATGGAAAACTCCTTCCTTGTCTATCCGCTGATAAGTATGGGCACCAAAATAGTCCCTTTGTGCCTGAACCATATTAGCAGATAAATTCTCGCTCCGATATCCGTCGTAGTATGCCAGTGCTGAACTAAAGGACGACAGGGGAATTCCATTTTGGATTGCCAGGCTGACTACCCTTCTCCATCCATCTTGCGCTCTTTCTAAAACATCTTTGAAGTAGGAATCAAGCATTAAATTCTTTAAACCAGGATTTCTATCATAGGCCTCTTTAATCTTATTAAGGAACTGGGCACGAATAATACAACCTTCTCTCCACAATAGGGCTATATCCCCCAATTTTAAATTCCAATTGTAGGTCTGGGAAGCCTGGTCTAACAACTGAAAGCCCTGGGCATAGGAACATATCTTAGATGCATATAGGGCACTTCCTATATCATGGATTATGTCTTGTATTTGGCTAGCAGTCCCTTCAAATTTAGGCTGTGGACCTTTTAGAATTTTTGAAGCTTCCACCCTTTCCTCCTTGATTGCCGATAGGTATCTTGCAAAAACTGCATCTACTATGGTGGGAGCTACTGCACCTAATTCTAAGGCTTCCTGGGATGTCCATTTGCCCGTTCCTTTGTTACCCGCCCTATCCAGTATTAGATCCACCAGGGGTAGGCCTGTCTCTTCATCTAACTTTCCCAATATATGAGCTGTGATTTCAATGAGATAGGAATTAAGCTCGCCCTCATTCCATTGTTTAAAGACCTCTTGTATTTGGTCAGCCGACATACCAAGCAATTCTCTCATTAAATAGTAGGCCTCGCTTATGAGCTGCATATCCCCATATTCGATACCATTGTGAGTCATTTTTACATAATGCCCCGCTCCATCAGGACCAACATAATCGCAGCATGGGATCTGTCCATCGACCTTTGCAGAAATATCAACAAGGATATCTTTAACCTGCTCCCAGGCTTCTTTATTTCCCCCAGGCATAATGCTGGGGCCTTTTAGAGCGCCTTCCTCTCCACCTGAAATACCCACACCTAAATAGAAGAGTCCTTCCTCTTCAAGTTGCCCTGATCTTCTTATGGTATCCTTGAAAAAGGAATTACCTCCGTCAATGATAATGTCCCCTTTATCTAACAGTGGCTTTAGGTCCTTAATAACTATATCCACCGGCTGCCCTGCCTTTATCATAAGAACTATCTTTCTGGGTTTTTCTAAAGATCCTACCAACTCCTCCAGTGAGTAGGTGGCTATAATCTTCTTGCCTTTAGCTCTTTTCCCCAAAAATTGCTCAGTAACCTCCTTGGTCCGATTATAAACCGAAACCCTATATCCCTTGCTTTCCATATTAAGGACGAGGTTTTGTCCCATTACTGCAAGTCCAATTAATCCAATATTCGATTTCATATGCCTTTATCCTCCTTATAGACATACAAACCCCTATACCCTTAAATCCAGTGATCTTATACCCTGTAGTCCTCCCTATATTCAATGACACGTCTGACATAATTTTGGGTCTCACCAGGTAATTCTGCCATTTGCTTTGGATCATCTAGATTTGATACACCTAGCCTTCTTACCCTTCCAGGTCCGCAGTTATAAGCAGCTAAGGCCAATTTTACATCACCATTATAGCGGTCCAGCTGTTGCTTTAGGTATCTTACACCACCATCAATATTCTCAATAGGATCATAGGGTCTTTTAACCCCTAAACCTTCTGCTGTCCCTGGCATAAGCTGCATCAAACCCATAGCCCCACTGCGGGAAGTTGCCTGGGCATTAAAGCTGGATTCAGCTCTAATTACAGCCTTTACCAAAGCAGGATCTACACCATACCTTTTGCTTGTGCTTTCTATAATATGATCATATTGGGACTTGGGAGAATTGGTGTTTTCCATTTTATTAACCTGGTGATTATGATTCACCATTAGAGGTAATATGCTATTATTTTCGGATAAGGTAGAAATTCCCTCAGCCCTTTGGTTAAGCTGAGCTCTGAGAACTGACAGAAAGATATCTTCACTTCCGGCATTTCTATTAGTTGGAAAGCTCCCCTGTATTTGTGCCATCCTCGATTGCAGAATCAATAACATTATTCTACTTATCATTCTTATACCTCTTCCTCATATGTCTATTGTTTTGAAAAGACTAGTAAAAGATAAACTTATTTTAACATATTTATATGATCTATTTCTACATATTTGGCAATTAATTAACCTTCTATTCTATTCTAGTAGTGATAGTAGCGGTCTCTTACTAAGGATCTTAGTACTTTCCTATATGAATTTTATCGTACAAGAGCCTGTCTTCATTATAAGCTTCCTTACTCTCGCCCGGATATCCTATGGCGATAATGTTGTCAACCCTATATCTTTTCGGTATATCAAGGACATCTTTTACATAATCTTCCGAGCTTCCATCATCAGCAGTTTTCCTTTTTCTAACCTGAATCCAACAAGAACCCAGGCCCAGTGATTGAGCAGTAAGCTGTATAATAGTTGAGGCAATGGAAACATCCTCAATCCAAACATCGGATTTGTCAGGATCTCCAATTACTACAATGCCAAGGGCTGCCCCTTCTAAGAATTTAGAACCATGAGCCTTGCATTGGGAAAGCTTGTTTAACATTTCCTTCTCAGTAACAATAATAAACTTCCAAGGCCTTAAATTACGAGAAGAGGGCGACAAGAGTGCACTCTTTAATATTATATCCACTTTCTCCTTCTCTAGGGCTCTGGCCTCATATTTTCTAATACTTCTTCTTTCTTTTAATAAGTTCAACATCATATACTATCACTCCCTAAGCTCCTTTTTCTTCTTAATCTTAGATTATAATGAATTTGTAGATTTTGGCAAAGAATATATGTTGAGTTGAATATCCTGATTTCTATAGCAGCAATTAAGCTATTATATATTATCAAAAGATCCGGTGAAGCCTTGTTCTATATCCACAATATTGGAATAGATATTTAAATATAATCCAGACTTCTATCAAATAGAATCCTTTAGATTTTATCAAGTAAACGAGGTGTATGAGTCTTGAATAAAAGGAAAAAACCAATAAACGGACTTCTTATCCTTACTATAATGGCGGCTGCCCTATGGTATAGCGGCTATATAAATGAAAATCAGTATATCAATAAGCAAATAGAGGTATTTAGCCACATTGGTCAAAAAGCCAGTGAAAAAGATTATCAGGAAGTCAGTAGATCCGACGGATTTGGATACATACAGCCCCAGGTAGTAGACGGGTTTAGCCAAGAGCCTATAGAAGGTGCTACCGTGGTCATTCCGGAAATGAACCAGACCTATATAACCGATGAAAAGGGCTACACCCCCAATATCCGAATAAGGGTTTCTCCTGATCCCCATTTTCAAAGTATACATCCAAAAACTTGGGGAGAAACTACCCTAATAGTATACAAGGATGGATACGTGGAGTATGTGCTCCTCCACCTAAATGTATGGGAAGAACAAAGTCGACAGGGTCCTAAAATTCTACTTTTCCCTCAAAAGAACAAACAGCTGGATCAACCTATGTCCATAGTGGAAGGTCCCAGTCAATTATGGATTAACTCCCTGGTAGAAAAGTATAGGCCCTAGCCCACTAGCCTGTAATATCTTCTCCAAATATCTTGTTTAAGAAATCTAGGGATTGGCCTAGTTCCTTGTAATGGCCATAATTGTTTCTATAAACCTCTAGTAATATAGGGCCACTATATCCAATAGCTTTTAGCTCCTTGGATAAACTATTAAAATCAAAGATTCCTCTACCTGGAAGGGTCAATTGTCTGTCCTGGTCAAAATCTATAGCATGTATGTTTATAAGTCTATTTCCCATATGCTTTAGAAAATCCATAGCGCTATATCCACTTTGCATGGCCTGTTTTATATCTAGGGTAAAATATATATTTTGGCTCTTTGTGTTCTCTATCAACCTAACTGCAAATTCGGGATAGGAATACCAGCACCAAGATACATTCTCCCAGGAAAACTTTATATCATGGTCTCCGGCTAGATTGGCCAGTTCATCGCTTAGGGGACCAACCCTACGGAAATCTACATTTGCTTTTGCATTCACCCGTACAGGCGGACCATGAAAGACATAGGTCTCTGCCCCTAAAATCTGAGCACACCTAAACACCTTGGTAAAAAGATTTCGAGAATCATTTCTCTGCCTTTGTGTTAGAGAGTAAAACTGTGGCTCAAATTGGGTGCTTAAAACATGGACCGAGTAAACTGATAGTCCATGTTCATCTATGATGTCTCGCAATTGCTTGCAAAATTCCTCTTCATACTCGCTAAAGCCTCCCAGAAAGACCTCTATTTTTCTAGCATCCAGATCCCCTATTAGAGGAATGGATTCTTCTGTCAAAGCGTCCGGATAAAAACTAGCAGTGGAAATCCCTACTTCCATTTGGCACTCCTCTTCTTTTTTCTATCAGTAAACCTTCCTTTAAACTACTATATCTCCTTGTATTCCTTCTGCCCTAGCTTTAACATCTATAAACAATAGGGTAGTAGCTATATGAATAATAGGTGCAATAAAAGCAGTGATGACAAAGCCAATCCCAAATTCCGCCATTAGTGGGCTAGGCGAAAGTAAAGAAGTAATAGCTGATATAAATGCCAATATTCCACTAATAATTGCAAAAATCAAAAATATCACCAAGCTTACACCCAGCACCCTCCAAAACCTTTTACTGACCAACTTAAAGCTTCTTCCTATTCCGGCAAAGCCATAGTTTCCTTCAATTACTGCCCCTTGATAGGTGAAGATAATAAATAATCCCGATAGTATGGCCAGTATTATCAAGAGAGCAACGGTTAAAATCATCATTACAATAAAGCCTGCAACCCTTCCTCCAGTAGGATCATTGGACATTGCGACCCCCGAAACAATAAGAGGAATTAAGAGCACCACAGCCAATATAATCATTACAATCCCCACCCCTATGTAGTAAGGTATCAGAGATAGACTGGTAAGAATCAGCTTCCAAAACTTCCCCAAGGTATCCCTTATTCCTTCCCCTATGCTTAGCCTATGTCCTATAATATCCTTGTATGTAAGATTTATAATTCCGCCTTGAATAAACGGTTGGATGAAAACACCATTTATAATTGCCAGCAAGAACATTGCGCCCTGAAAGGCAAAAATTTTGGGCAGCATCTCTGTAATGGATTCAGGTCCAAATTGCGGTACACCATCAGGGTTTTCTAAAATTTGAGTCCAAGTATCCTGGGGCACAGGCATCATCTGCACACTTACCAGGTAAGTGACTAGGGTGTAAATTCCTCCAATTACAGCGCTAAAGATCAGCACCGTCAAAAAATTCCTACCATAGATTTTAAAAGTGTTGTCCAGGATTTCTGTAGTGGACATGGGTTTTAGTAAATCGTTCCTTTCATCTACCATTTTATTCCCTCCCATAATCTTATTCTAGGGAGAAGCCCTCTCCCATAACCTCTCTTACATCAGCCACAAACACAAAAGCTATAGGATCGATTTCATTAATTATCTCCTTTAACTTAGCGGTCTGCATCCTATTTATAATGCAAAGTACCACATCCTTTTTTTTCATGGTATAAGCTCCCTTCCCATCTAGAAGAGTCACACCCCTATCCAATTCTTTCATAACCCTCTGGGATATCTCAGTAGAATATTCTGAAACTACCATAAAAGCCTTGGCAGAGTGGATACCTTCCAATATGAGATCGATGAGCTTGCTACCTAGGTATAGGGAAACCAGTGCATATAAAGCTAAGGTAGGCCCGAAAACCATAGCGGCAGTCAATACCACCAATGAATCTACTACAAAGAGTACCCAACCTACCCCTATAAAATGAAAATGCTTATGTATTATTTTGGCGAATAGATCAGTTCCTCCGGTGGTGGCATTTCCCTTAAACACTATCCCAATACCTATCCCCATAATAACCCCTCCATATATAGAAGCCAATATGGGTTCATCCGTCACGGATGGGACCTTTAAAAGATCTATAAATAAAGATAGTAAGACCGTTGATAAAAGGGTCTTAAAACCAAATCCTCTCCCCAGTTCCTTAATACCTGCTATAAATAAAGGCACATTAAGAGCCAGCATGGTACCACCAACCGGAACCCTTCCCTTAGTGATATAATAGATTACTGTAGCAATACCACTCAATCCACCAGGTGCAATCTTATGGGGAATCAAAAATAAGTTAAATGCCAAACTAGTTAACAGAGTCCCCAGTATAATATAAATATAATCCCAATATACTGTCCTTTTCTTCATATGTATACTCCACTCCAAGCAAAATATTGTCCATTTTTAGTTTCTAAATCAGTTTAAGTTTTTACATCAGTAAGTATTTCTATCCAAAAAAAGGATTGCAACAAATGCAATCCGATTATATATCTATCAATCCAAAGCTTATTTGAAGGCCATCATCAACTTTACTCATGATTTCTGGAGCAAGATACCCGATTTTCTCCTTTATTCTTCTTTTGTCAATAGTCCTGATTTGTTCAAGAAGGATAACAGAGTCCTTGGGTAAACCATAATCAGAGGCACTAATTTCAATGTGTGTGGGTAATTTCCCCTTATGTATTTGGGACGTAATAGCAGCAACTATTATGGTAGGGCTATACTTATTGCCGATATCATTTTGTATAACTAATACCGGCCTAATACCGCCCTGCTCAGACCCCACCACCGGACTCAAGTCTGCATAATAAATATCGCCTCTTCTAATCATAATGCTATTCACGTCCAGTCAGAATAGCTTCATATTTTTGCAAAGCCTCAATATCGGAATTAGCCCCTTCTTCAGTCAACTCCTTATTGATCCTAGCCATCTCCTCATAGCCTTTCTTCATCTTTTCACGTATTTCAATTTTCTGTCTCTCTCTAATATAGAGCCTCATGGCTTCTCGTATAAATTCACTTCTGTTCTTTTTTCCCATGGCCACAATTTCATCGACTTCACGCAGCAAACTGTCGGGCAAACTAACCAATATTTTTTTCAGCTCAGCCAAGACAGCACCTCCTATATATATGGATAGGTTGATACTTACCATATATTCAGTATTATATCCTAAAATATATATTTTGGCAACGAGATTCTAAGCAAGATCACTCGCCTATTTGAAAAAAATCCTGTCCTCCTTGCCAGCTATGGTCGAACTCCTCAAATAGGATTAGGCTAGTTACTTCATTATGTTCATTATAGGTTACCATTTTACTTGGAGTTATATTTGGGGCTCGTAGCCATAGCTCCTGAATACCCCCTAATACTCCAGCTTCCAAAGACGGACAGGTAAGAACAAGATATTTCACCCCTTCATCTATATGGATTCTCTTACTTACATCTTCCGCCATCCAGAAAGACTTAAGAAAATCGCCTATAAACAAAGGTCTTCGCTGCTCCAAATCCTCCACTTCAATCCTTAGGGAATCTCCTATTCTAGAGTGCTCTACTAAAATCTCTTTACCATCGCTGACAATGGTTTTACCTACCAGATTATCTGGCTCCATCAACTGGATTTTAAAGCAGGCAGGCATACTCACCCACTGCTTAAGCCGATATTCCCGCTCCTCTCCATCCTCCATTACCCTATAGCTAATAGTAGCGGAATAACTCTCCAGCTCATTTAGAGTATTTTGCGCTATAATAAAAATCTCCTCGTTAGTTTTTTCCCGGCACCCTGTTATGTTTATAATGCAAAAAATTAGCCCCAAGACCAAAGTAGTTCTATAGACTTTCAGCATCATCCCTCCTTCGGATGGCTATAGTCCTTGCTTAAGACTATAAATATCCTTAAAGACCAATGGCAGCTCCTCCAATATATCCCCGGCAAGCATTCCGGTCTCTCCCCATTTTTCTTTAGCATAATCGCCAGCTCTCCCATGGATATAGCATCCATAAATGGCTGCATTATAAGGGGGATAACCTTGAGCTACAAGTGCAGCTATCAATCCCGTAAGAACATCACCGCTGCCTCCTGTCCCCATACCTGAATTTCCTGAAGGATTCATATAAATCCAGCCATCGGGATTAGCTATTACCGTCACCGCCCCCTTGAGGACTACGGTAATCCTCATTTCCCTAGCAAAATCCACAGCCCTTTCTATAGGGGAGGCCACAACTTCTTCAATGCTCAATCCTGTCAACCTGGCCATTTCGCCTGGGTGTGGGGTTATAACTATAGAGCCTCTATAGGATGAAAGCAATTCTTTGTCTTTGGATATATTATTGAGTGCATCTGCATCCATTATTATGGATATATCAAATTCCTCTAAAATATACCTTAAAATTTCTAAACTACCACTTTTTAAGCCGAGCCCTGGTCCAATAGCCAAAACATCCTTGTCCCTTAAAAACTCATCCATCTGGGATATGGCATTCCTGTTCAAATGGCCTATTCCCCCATCCTCTAGGGGATAGGTCATCACCTCAGTCATCTTGCTTTGAAATATAGGCACAAGGCTAGCAGGGCACCCTAAGGTTACAAGTCCGGCCCCTCCCCTAAGGGCAGCCATAGATGTCAAGGAGGCAGCACCGGTCATACCCAAGGAACCGGCTATAACACCTACTTTTCCAAAGGCTCCCTTATGTCCATCCCCCGGCCTCTTCTTTAGATGTAGAGCCATTTCCTTATCATTTATGGTAAAGGATTTTACCCCTATGGCCTGTGCACTATCCTGGGGCAGGCTTATAGGAACAGTATGAAGCTTACCGATATGCTCTCGACCGGGGTAGAGAAGGTGTCCTCTTTTGGCATATCCAAAGGAAACCGTGTGGTTGGCCCTAATGGCCGCCCCCATTGCCTTCCCATCCCTCCCATTTATCCCTGAAGGGATATCCACTGCTACTATGGGAATGCCGCTATGGTTTATCTTTTCCACGACCTCCATAATTAGACCTTCAATATTCCTATCAATTCCAGTACCGAAGATACTATCCACTACTAGTTCCCCATAGCCTATAGTCTCCTCCAGCATCAGTAAGCTGCCTTCATCAGCAACCACCTGGATAGAGCCCCCCAACCTCGTATATATATCCAGATTCACCTTTGCATCCCCTGAGAATCTATCCTCAGGAAAGAGAAGAAAAGTCTCTACATCCACACCTTTTAGCATCAAGTGTCTGGCAATTGCCAGCCCATCTCCTCCATTATTCCCACATCCCACTAATACTAAGACCTTTCCTCCATTAAAGATGCTAAGGTATTCTTTTTCTATAAGATCTACCGTTCTAATTGCTGCATTTTCCATAAGTACTATACCTGGAATCCCAAAATCCTCTATAGCCCTATTGTCTATTTCCCTCATCTCTTGGGGTGTAACTATATACATAAAATCACCTCTAACAGATTATAACCTGGGCAATAGCATTATCTTTAGAATGGGAGATGGATAATAGAATACTGCTTCCTCCTATAATATCCATTAAATTTTTTGCATTTCCATGTAGTTTTATGCCAGGTTTACCATCTTTATTTCGCACCACTTGAATATCCGTCCACTTAAACTTACCAAAACCTGTGCCCAAGGCCTTTGCTGCCGCTTCTTTTGCTGCAAAATAGCCAGCAGCGGTACTTGGATTGTTATTCCGGCCCTTTAAATATTCCTGCTCCTCTACAGTATACACTCTCTCCACAAATCTAGGATTCTTTATTGCCTTGTCCACCCTATGAATCTCAATAATGTCTATACCTATTCCTAAAACCAAATCGTCACCTCATTTCATCAATATAATAATAGCATTTAACATATTCTAAATAAAGAGGCTGTTTCCTCGGATCTTAATTCCAGGGGTTTTCTTCCAATTTCCATATTTTTATGATAAAATTGTTATCCAAGCTCTTTTGCTAATTAGGTCTATATTCATAAAGGTATATAAATAAATTGTACTAGTGGCTAGTTTAACTCCTTTTACTAGTTAACCTATAATCATAATGTCTATTGAAGGTTCACATCATCACTGATTAGGAGAAACTAAGGATTATTATGTGTAGGCTGTAAGCAAGAGGGGTAAAGAATATTATGGAATTCACATTGGGAATTTAAGTAATATTCTTTACTATAATTATTGAATAGGACAAAAGAGCAGTTCAAGACTATTCTATATGGGCGGTGGTAAATATGTCAGGTTCCATATTTGGCAAGAATTTTGCTATATCTACATGGGGAGAGTCCCATGGTAGAGCACTGGGAGTAGTTGTAGATGGATGTCCCGCCGGTATTCCGCTAGATGTAGAGGATATCCAGAAGGATCTGGATAGACGGAAGCCGGGACGTTCACCCTATGCAACTCCTCGCTCTGAAGATGACAAGGTAGAAATACTTTCCGGAGTTTTTGATGGTAAGACAACGGGTACTCCCATATCCATGATTATATTCAACAAAGATCAGCGTTCTCGAGATTACAGTAATATAAGGGATACATACAGACCAGGTCATGGTGATTATGCTTATGATCAGAAGTATGGCTTTAGGGATTATAGGGGAGGGGGACGCTCCTCCGGGCGAGAAACTGCTGCTCGGGTAGCTGCCGGAGCTATAGCTAAAAAAATACTCTCCATGCTAGATATTGAGATTATGACCTATACCCTATCCATAGGACATATTAAGATCGAAAGCTCCAATTTTGATGGTCAAGAAATCTATAAAAATCCCCTGGCCATGCCCGACAAAGAAGCTGCCCTTAAAGCCGCTGAGTTTTTAGATAAACTTAAGGAAAAAGGAGATTCAGCTGGGGGAATCATAGAGTGTGTAGTAAAGGGCCTGCCTTCAGGGGTGGGAGAACCAGTCTTTGAAAAACTGGATGCAGTGCTAGCCCAAGCCATATTCTCCATTGGAGCTGTAAAGGGATTGGAATTTGGTAGCGGTTTCGAAGCCTCCAAGCTAACGGGCTCAGTGAATAATGACCCCATGAGGGTGGACGACCAAGGCAAGGTTTTTAAGGAGACTAACAGGGCCGGTGGTATAACGGCTGGCATAAGCGATGGCTCACCTATAGTTTTTAGGGCTGCTATTAAACCCACCTCTTCTATCTCCACCCCACAAAAGAGCATTGACCGTACACAGAACCAGAACATAGAAATATTAGTAAAAGGACGTCATGATCCTATAATAGTTCCTCGAGCGATCATCGTGGTAGAAGCCATGACGGCTATAACTTTGGTAGACTACCTATTTCAAAGCATACTCTCACGGATGGATCTAATAAAAAGGGCCCTACAATAGAGAAGAAAAAGACTATAAAACAATACCGGAAAAGCAGGATTCACTATATAAGGATCCTGCCTTTTTCTTTATCTTTTATGCAATTATATACTATTTACTTGTTTTTGCTGGCTGTCCTTATATCATATATGACCATCCAGCTAGCACAAAGAAGTTGGCTATGACTATACTTGCAATTTGATCCCTAAAAGGTCCAATCAAATAGCCACAGGGCTATCTGCTATGGATATACTAGGTCAATTGCCGCCCAAGTTCTAGGTCCTACTATACCATCTGGTACTAATCCATTGTCTAACTGAAATCTTACTACAGCACTTCGTGTTAAGGGCCCAAATATCCCATCGATTGGTCCTGGATCATAGCCTATACTATAAAGAATCCTCTGTAAGAACTCTACCTCTGGACCTACTGACCCCATAGCCAAAATCGGCCTATATTGTCCATTCACCCATATCACCTACCCATTACATATAATCTTCTATTATTATATGAAAGGGTAAAGTGTCGTGACACCAATATACTCTTTACTTGCCTGCCGCCCTCTTTATCTGGGCTTGGTGCTGGGAATCCACCCTATTGGTTCCATGGGTCTTACTGCCATAAAAATGTACGTCAAAGACTCCATCCATATCATTTCCCTTTACAGCATCCAGATTCTGACCGTAGCCATAGCCTCCGCTTCGATCGTGAACCATAGCCCTATTGGGCTTGTCATCCCGTCCTGCGTGGGGCATTCCTGCCATGCTGGCAGCTATAGATCTACCTGCCACCTCTACCACTACTGCCCGTCTATTCCAAGAAAAACTCCCACCATATAAACCCTTAAGGATTGCGGTATCCGCCGCTGTTGCAGTCTCTACGTCTGCATGATTGTATCCCCCTGAGCGCATTACTTTAAAACTCTTGCCTGTATCGTAGTCAATGATAGTTGCATATGTACCTCTAGGCCATAACTTGTCCACATCCGACCAAGCTACCATCTCATTGCCAGTCTTGGTCTCAGGAGTAGCTGGTCTGCCCTTATTGTCTCCTCGGCTGCTGGTTGGATTGTTGAGTTTTGTTATAGTCTTAGCCCCAACTATCCCATCAGCCGCCAAACCATTATCCTTTTGGAATGAAATAACAGCTTTTTGAGTTTGTGAACCGAAGATACCATCTACCTTGCCGGTTAAATAGCCCAGACTCTTAAGCCTCTCTTGGAGATTGGATACTGCTGAGCCTCTACTCCCAACCTTCAACAAACTTCTGCTGTTTATATTATCACTTGCACCGGATCCTCTGGAGGAAGACGTTTCTGAACCAAGGGCTTGCCAAGTCTTGGAGCCCACTATTCCGTCCACAGCTAAGCCAGCATCCTTCTGAAAAGATCTAACAGCAGAATAAGTTTGGTCCCCAAAAATCCCGTCTACAGCTCCCTTTAGGTAGCCCTTATTCTTTAATTGCTGCTGAAGCTGAGTCACAGCAGAACCTCTGCTGCCTTTCTTTATCAGGCTTGTACTGATTTTATTATCCTGTTTGCTAGATCCTCTTGATGTAAAGCTAGCTGAACCAAGAGCTTCCCAGGTTTTGGAACCTACTATTCCATCTACGGTCAATCCTGATGTTTGTTGAAATGATGTGACAGCCAAGTAGGTCTGATTTCCAAATATGCCGTCTACCAAGCCCTTTAGATAACCTTTGTCCTTTAAAAGTTGTTGAAGTTGACTTACTGCTGATCCCCTACTACCTCTTTTTAATAGAGCATTTGACACCTGAATCGATGAATTGGATGTCGAAGTTTCGAATAAATGTTTTCGAGTATTGTTGCCCACAATTCCATCCTGGGCAATTCCTTTGCTAGCTTGAAAGTCCTTAACAGCATCACGGGTAATGTTACCATAGTATCCTGTCAGGCTAGGATACTTGAAGTAACCTAAATCCTTAAGTCGACTTTGCACCTCACGGACCTCACTACCAGAACTGCCTAGCTTTAATAAGGATGCCGCTGAGGCAAGAGAAGATGTAGAAAATAGCATTACTGCAGACAAGCTCACTGCTGCACATGCTTTTGCACATTTTTTTGATTTCGGTATAAACATGATGAAGCAACCCCCCTACAAATTAAGTCAATATACCCTAAAATCAGCTACTTTTATCATATAATAATTGTATCTCTTTTACAAGGGGTTTTAAAATATTTTTACGAGTTTGTTACAAATCTATTAAATTTAATCCCTGCAAAGGGTAGGATTTAGTACGGGACAAGCATCTGCTATCAGCTTACTCCTATTTATGAAAGGCTCAAGATGTGATTTACCATATCCCGGGTAGCATTGGGTCGTCCCATAAGTTCCGCCATTTGAATCATAGATTCACGCCTGGATTCATTGCTCATCAACTGATATATGGCCTCATCTATGGGAAAGGTTTCGCTGGTCATTAGAGCCAATCCGTTATTTAGTAAAAATTCGGCATTTCTCTCTTCCTGACCCGGTATTGGGTTTATAATAATCATGGGAATTCTCTTGGCCAAGCTCTCAGATGTAGTTAAGCCCCCTGGTTTGGTAATAATGCAATCTGCAGCATCCATTATCACATCGACCATATCAACAAATCCATAATTGTAAACTCTTTTTCTAGTGATCATCTGGTCTATCTTCTTTTTTAAGCCTTTATTATTGCCACAGATGGACACTATCTGAAAATTCATATCCATCTTATCCATACTACTGATAACGGATTCAATATTACCGTAACCCATGCTGCCGCTCATTACTAGTATGGTCCTTTCATCCTTAATATTTAATGTTTGCCTAGCCTTAGAAGTATCCATTTTTTGACCAAACTTGGGATCTATAGGTATCCCTATGGGCAATATTTTATTAGTATCAATACCTTTCTTGGCTGCCTGATAGTCTAAAAGCTCATTAGCCGTAACATAATAATCCAGGTCCGTGTCCTCCCAGAAAGGATGTATGGTGAAATCTGTAACAATCCCTACGGTCTTAGCATTAATAGTTCCCTTGTTTTGAAGATAGCTTATTATTTCAGCTGCGAAGATATGGGTACACACCACCACATCAGGTTGATACTCCTTCAGTAAGCTTATTAGCTTTTTTGATAGTATTCTATTCATTATCTGGGATATAGAAAACTTGCTTTCATCCCTATTCCTATTATCCACTAAATCGTATATCTTGCCATAGACGTTAGGGGTAAATTTAGTAGAATAGAGATAACCCTTATCTACAGATTCACCTAATATGGGGTTTATGTATTCCAGTATATCCAATAAAGTACATTCAATCTTATGCTTCTGCAAATGGTTCATAATTACTTTGGCAGCCTGAGTATGACCATGACCTGCCGTCACCGTTAATAATAATACTTTCATAATAATACCTCACTCTAACTATTATCTTTATCAATCAAGAACCTTTACCAATCAAGAACAGTCACTTAACTAGCAATTAAAATGGTTATATATCATCAAATAATATTATATCTAATTATATTGTATCAAATATATATTATACCAAAAAACTGGAATAAGCAATTTAGCAATAAAAAAAGCCCCTCTCATAAAATGAAAGAGGCTTCTTCACTGGCTCCCTATCAGCGGCAACCGCAGATACTGTCTCCCATGAATAGTACAACCAGTAGCAGAAAGAAGAATAGTAATTCACTGCCATCTTCAAACAATCCACAGTTACAGAAAATAATTACTAGTAGGAGGAAAAAGAATAGTAAACTATCATCAGAACCTCCGAAGGAAGACATACTCATACCCCCTTATAGTTTTCTCGGTGTCTTTACACTTATATACTGCATTACACTATTATTATATGTTTACTAACTATAAAGGTGAATGGTATGCTTCCAAAAAGCTCTCCCTGTCTCCTATTTAAAATGAGGCAGCCAATCCTTATTCATTTCAAACATTTCATCCACCATATCCTGAATCTCCTGTAGACTCAATACTGCTGATGTCAATGGATCCATGCATATGGCATGAAATACCTTTCGTCTATCTCCTGTCAGGGAAGCTTCTACTACCAATTCTTCGCAACCTGCATTAATATTATTTAGGATTGCCAGCTGTGCCGGTAGTGGTCCTACATGGATTGGATCAAGACCGCGCTTGGAGGCGAGTACTGGTACTTCTACGCAGCAGCCCTCAGGCAGATTATCAATTAGGCCAAAGTTGCGAACATTTCCATTGAATTCAAACATGGTTCCATCACCGAAAATAGCATTGAAGATATAGGCTGCATACTCTTGACCTCTTTCAAGGTCAATTTTATCTTGATCCAACCACTCTTTTATCTCATCTTTCCAGTTGTCCTCCCGTGCCAAATATTCCTTTAGGATATATGCATATTCTCCAGGATTCCAGCCAGTACCATGAGTACAGTATTTCTCAATTAAATCGGGTCGCTTTCTAAACCAGGCATTGTATTCCGAATTATGGCCACTAGACTCGGTTACATAGTAGTCCAGATGCAAATACATCTCGTTCCGAACTTGTTCCTCATTATATATATCAGTATTTTCGGTAATAGCCTTATGGATAAGGGGATAAGCATCCTGCCCATTCCATTTAAAGTCCAAATAGAAAGCCTGATGGTTTATGCCAGCGCATTTATAGGTGATTTCCTCCATAGGCGCACCAATCCATTTGGCAAGCATGGCAGCAGTTCCCTGTACACTGTGACAGAGGCCGGTAATAGCTAGATGGGGATACTCGGCCTGCATAGCCCTGCATAGCATAGCCATAGGATTTGTATAGTTAAGTACTATAGCATCGGGACAATACTGGTCTATATCTTTACAGATATCCAGCATGACTGGAATAGTCCTTAGGGCTCTGAATATACCTGCTGGTCCCCTAGTATCTCCAACATTTATATCCACCCCATACTTTTTGGGAATCTCGATATCGTGGCGCCATACCTGTACTCCACCTTGTAGGATGGTAATAACTACACCATCAGCGTCCTTTAGTGCTTCTATCCTATCGGTGGTTGCAATAACCTTTGCTCCATAATTTCCGTCCTTGATAATCCTATTTACAGCCTCTTCTATATAGGATAGACGTTCTTCATCAATGTCCATAAGGGCAATAGTAGCATCTTCAAGTGCTGGGAATGATAGAATATCCCTCACTAGGCTTCTAGTAAAGCCAAAACTACCTGCACCAATAAAAGCAATTTTCTTCATATGATACCACTCCTTATATTGTTAATTATAGGGAAACTTTACTGATGGACTTATTATGACTTATCCTAAATAAGTTTTATTTAACTCCTTGTGCTAGGCCGTCCTACTATCATAATGTCCATTTCAGATTCGTCCGGTCACCCATCAATAGAGGATTATATCAGTTTGGCCATGACCTTGAACCAGCACAAAAGGTTAATTTCATCAGCACCTTTATTTTATCCATAACTACAAAAAAGTAAATGGTATAAAGTCCAAAGTTTATGTTATAATGTCATACAAATGGAGGTATTAGCATGTATGAAAATAGCTGTGAAGTCCCATTAGTATATGGCAATTCGTGTGCTGGCCATAGTTATGACCTCATGGTTTATCATTACGGATATGAAAAATGTAAGAGTCAGCATAATTGGACGGGAGTAAGAGACCATTACCTTATCCACTATATAGCATCGGGTAAGGGCACCTTTATCTATAATAACAAGACCTACCTTCTTAGAGCAGGACATGGTTTTTTGATATGCCCCAATATCTTATCCTACTATGAGGCTGATAAGGAAGAGCCCTGGGAATACTATTGGGTGGGGTTTCAGGGACGGAAAGCCCAGCATTATTTAAACCAGCTAAACTTAAGCAACCATCAACCTACCTTCGACTGCCAACCCAATGACTCAATAGCTATGGTAGTAAAAGAAATGATAGAATCAAAAAGTGTACTAGATGGCAGGGAACTGGTGCTCAGTGGCTTGCTCTACCATTTCTTTGCTAAAATAAAGCAAAATAAGCGTTCTTCTATTTCCCTCCACAATAAGAAAAACTATTCGGAAATCTATGTAAAGAAAGCCATTGACTTTGTGGAAAAAAACTATTCCCGCAAAATTAGTGTAGAGGATATAGCTGACTATGTGGGCATTAATAGAAAGTATTTAAGCAGCCTATTTAAGGAGATAATGCATACATCTCCACAAAGATTCTTAATAAACTATCGTATGAATAAGGCCTGTGTCCTATTAGCACAAAATCTACTAGCCATATCCCATGTAGCCCATTCTGTAGGCTATGACGATCCCCTTCTATTTTCTAAGATGTTCAAAAAATATAAGGGGATGTCACCCACTCAATATCGAAGGAGACTTATGAGCCAACTATAAAAAAGATTCTAACTTAGTCTTCACCAAGCTTGATAGCTTGGTGAATTTTTATTTTAGATATAATCATACTTAAAACCCCTATGCCTAGAGCTAGCATAGATGCTACCAGTGCATAAATCTTTATATAGTCCTGCCTGGAAGACACAACCTTAAAGGGCAGTACCTGTTCCGCTGCACTGTTTACCATTTGCAGTAGAGGAACAAATAGATCGCTGGTCAATCCACCTATTACTATGCCTATTAGGATTGCGGTACCGGATATAAGGATCTGTTCACAGACTAAAAGTCCTATAATCTTTTTTACAGATAAGCCCATAGCCCTAAATATGCCAAATTGTAATACCCGTTGTCTAATGGAGAGTATCCAGTAGATTAAGAAGCCAATGGTACTTATGGACATGGTAACCACAAAGCCAAGGGTCAAGGCTCCATTAGTGCCCTGCAGCATAGGATCATTTTTTGCCTTGATGATCTCCTGGCTAGTATCGGTAATAGATTCAATTTCAATTTCCTTATCTTCTATATCTTGATACACCTCTTGACTAGTAGCCCCAGGTAGCTTCTTGAGCCATACCTCATAAGGTTCTAATGCAGTGTTGGATTGTATATAGTCAAACTGTGCCACTATGAGGTTAGATGATTTAGTGTCCCCTTCCTTCCTGTTTGGATTATAGCTGGGCCAGTAGTCAATAAATTCATATACGACTAGCTCCAGATAACCCTGGTTACCCCAGCTTATCCATATAGAATCACCTTTCTCTACCCCATAGTTCTCCTGTAAATCTTCAGTTACTAGGGCAGCTCTAGGATCCCCCTTAGACAATAGATTCAAATAATGATACCAGTGGGTTTTTAAAAGACCTTCCCGAAACCATGCAGTTTTGCCAAACTCATCTGGGATAATGGCAAGGAGTTCCTTTCTCCCCTTGACTCCCTCCCGATTAGAGGTTTGTATCGTTATATCATTTTGTCTAAAGACCTTAGTAGCCATTTCTATGCCCTTTAGCTCTGTAAAGGGCATAAAGGGGGGTTCCTTATACTGTACTGGTGGCTCACTGAATACGCCTACAAAGGATTCAGTCCCTCCCATTTCTGGAGGATATCCTGCCCCTGTACTAAGAGTAGATTCATTACTTTCCCAATAAGCCATAATGTTTAGATCGGCTCCATTTCTATACTTTATCTTCTCTTCCATGTTATTATTCAAGGTCCTGGCAGAATTGGCATTAAAGATTCCAACAGAGAGGGAGAGGATTATAAATAGCATCAAAGACCGATCCTGCCCTCCAGCCCGACCTACCTGGATAAAAGATGCGTACAAAATCGGTGACCATCTCTTTTTACCCGCTCCAAAAAGCAATCGAACCAGAAAGGGATATATTCTTAGTAATACTAGACCCACGCCCAATATAAATAAAGTGGATATAAGAAACAGTATAGGATCGATGACTAGTTCGGTCCCGGCTACGCCAGTAATCTCTATGGTTTGCTGTCGCAAATTATAACTATAAAGCCCGTAAGCAGATACGGCTAGTAGCAAGATGTCTAAGAAATACTTTTCCCATAGGGCTTTACCTTTCGTCCTTGTCTTCTTTCTCTTATGCTCTACTATGGTGGTTTTGGAGGCATTAAATGCAGGTATTAGCATAGTAATCATGGAAAAGACCACTGCGGCAAGGGAATAGAGATAAGCCTTAAGGCTTAAGGATAAGGGCAAAGCTGTCCTCTGAACAAATTCTAAAAAACCGTTAGATGCACCTAAAAATTTGCATATGATTAATCCTAAAGGCGGCCCCGCTACTAAAGCGATAAAACCCAGAATTAAACTCTCTATTAAATAGCCAAAAAACACCTGATAGCTACTGGCACCCCTGCTCTTCATAACGGCTATTTCATTTTGTTCCCCTTCTATTGTAAGGCGGGATACCATGAGTAGATAGAATCCCAGCATTATAAGAATAGGCACTTGGACCACCCAAAGGGTTGTCTTAAGCTGTTTTTCCCTCTCAGAATACTGCTCCAAGACCGGTATGGATGGCATTGTAAACTCTACTGAATGATCACTAAACCATTGTTGATGATCCTTGTATGCATCGAGTATCTTGGGTGTATTATTCAAATTGATACTATGGTAGTCAAAGGCATAGTACCACTGGGCTCCGCTCAGCATAAATGACAATTCACCCTCAACAAAGTCCTCAAAAAACAGAGACTCAGCCATCAAAAAACTGCTGTTATAGGCACCGACACCCTGAAACCAATAGGGCTCATTGCTTTCCTTTATTGTAAATACCCCTACCAACCTGACCTTTAAGGGATCTTCAATTCGCTTAACGAAATCACTTAGCAAGTACACCTCATCTAGTCTGAGATCTAAATCCTGCATAGCCCGCTCATTTACAATAATCTCATAAATCCCATCCTGTTTTTCCGCGGAAAACATGCGGCCCTGCACTATTTTTGCATTCTCTTCTATACCATGAAGGGTCTGCAGTTTCACACTTCGCCTTATGGGCTCTTCTTCCCTCTGAATTTCCGGCGCGGCCCTAAGATAATCAATGGTTACTGTGCGGGCCTGTGAGATAATTGGAAGACCAATGTCCTCTGGTACAGTTTTTGTCATCTGCCCATCAATGATATTAAAGGCCTTCAGTCTTTCATTTATGCGATAACTAGAATAAAGATTAGCAGATGTATAATATTTCCCCGGAAAATCCCTTGTAGTAAGCTGATGGTTTTCCAAATCCCGAATAAGCATCCGTTGAAGGACTCCATCAGTATAGATAGGTATGCTACTAACCATAGCTACGGCCAAGATAAAGCCAATAAGCATGCAGAGGACCATCCATTTATTGTTTATCATCTTTCTAAGTACCATAGTTAACATATCTAAAAGGCCTCCCCTTATCGAATAACAATTTGTTCTCCTTCTTCCAAACCTTTTATTATTTCACTCTCAGTTGGAGTCTCTAGGCCAACCTCTACATCTTTTTCCTTTTTAAGTCCGTCATCTAGTACCAAAACATACTTCCTTCCCATATAATTCCTTACTAGATTTCTGGGAACAACAATTACATCCTCACGTCTATCCAGAATAAGATTTACCTGCCCCATGGCTCCAACCTTAACATCTTCGGACAAATCCTCCACATCAATCCTGACAATATTCCTTTGGTCTTCCGGTACATCAAGAGGTACATCTGCCGGAGTCATAACCACTTTCCCCGTGTAAGCCTTTTTATTGACCGTTACTTCTGCTTCCATACCCAGGCTATATTCAGATGTATTAGAACCACTAACCTGTAATTGTAGCTGAGTAGGGTCCGCTATGCGAACCATTGGCTGGTAGGCATCTACATAATCCCCTATATTAGCATTATAATTAATATAGACAACATTTCCGCTCATATCGGCCACCAACTTACATTCATCCAGCTGACGCTGAAGATTGTTTAAAGCCAATTTTGCTAACTCTACATCATATTGGGCCATGCTTAGCTCATACTTATCGCCAGAGTGGGCCCTTACTTGACTAAGCCTAGTTTCAGCCTTTTTAAGATGAATCTTTTGCTGCGAAATTTGATTCTCTAGGTCTTCAGTATCTAATTCTGCTATTACTTGTCCTCTTTCTACATAATCACCTACCGAGACATGTATATCCTTTAACCGGCCACCCCGATGTTTGAAAAACATATTGGCCTGCTCAACGGATACAAATGTTCCAGAATCTGTGATCTTCTTCTCTATTACTCCCTTTTTAACCTCTGCTGTCTCATATGTAATCTCGGGAGGCTCGACTAGTGGTGGTGCTAATACTTCTTCTTCTTTGGGAAACAAATAGCACCCCGAAAAGCTTATCATCAGTAGTAACATCATTACAAAAAACAAAACTGCCCTTGTTTTTGCCACATTACCGCCTCCATATAGAAAATGTTATTAGAATTGCTGTTATGAATACACTAAAACATCATATAAATTCAATTATACTATATACTTGTCAACAATTAAAGATTTATACAGTATAAAGCAGCTTAAAGAAAAGGAATTTAAGGAAATCATCTAATATCCTTCAATTGTTTAGAAGGTATTCTCCTTCCTCCCATTTTTATAGTCTACTAGAATCAAAAAGCTCCATCATTTGAGATGATGGAGCTTATAATAAGGCAATCTTTAGTTTTTGTCACTATATCTTCTGTTAAACTATAGAAAACTCATATTATACTATTTCTTATGCAGCCCTCTGTCTTTTGGCACGGGAAATAGCCTTTTCTTTCCATGGTCCTTTTAGGTAATATGTTCCCGCTATAATAAGGCCTATCAGCCATCCTATAGGATAGCTAAAGTATAGATTATGCCCTCCAAAGAAATGGGCTAAAGCATAAGCCGTAGGTACCCTGGCCAGCCACATAGCAACCAGCGATCCGATCATAGGAACAAAGCTTTCGCCTGCGCCTCTTAGGGCACCGTTTAGGATAAATGAAGCACCAAGTATAGAATAGAAGGGCAATACCCTTTTTAAAAATTCGATTCCTGCTTGAATTACCTCAGGTTCCTGGCTAAAGAGCTTCATAAACATTTCACCAAGGGGCATTATTATAATCCAGGTAGCAATTGATATGGTAGTAGATATCAAAAGCGTTGTCCTTACCCCCCTATTAACCCTATCCATTCGTCCTGCCCCAACGTTTTGCCCTACGTAAGTGGTAATGGCGGCAGAGAAACTAACTAATGGGAGGAAAGCAAAGGCATCGATCTTGGTAGCTCCATTGAATCCCGCCATAAAGGCAGGCCCATAGCTATTAATAAGCCCTTGCAGAGCCATCATGGCCACGGAGAATAATAGATTTTGAATTCCTGTCGGCAAACCAATCCTAATAGACTCTTTTAGAATCTCTCCATCAAACTCTAGGTCCTTAATGGATATTTTAAATTGGCCTCCCTTTCTATTGATATAATAGGTCCCAAATAAAAAAGAGAATAGCTGAGCTATTATGGTAGCCCATGCTACACCAGCTACATCCCAATGGAACCCTATAACAAAGACTAAATCCAAAACAATATTTATTACTGCTGAAATAGCCAAAAACAATAAGGGTCGCTTGCTATCACCCAATCCTTGAAGGATGCCACTGTTTATATTGTATCCAAAGCTGGCTATAGTACCTAGAAAAATAATTTGCATATAGACCACAGCCATGGGAAGGATACCTGGAGGCGTCTTCATAAGTATTAACATGGGACGACTGACTAAAACACCTATTATTGTTATGGGAATTGAAACCACAAAAAGAAATATATAGATAGTATCAACGGCCCGCTTGACTCCATTCATATTGTTGGCACCATAGTACTGAGATATTACGATAGTTGCACCTTGAGCCACTCCATTGAATAGGGAGGTTATCATAAAGATAACAGGGAAGGCGGTGCCCACAGCAGCTAGGGCCTCCGTTCCCTTTGCTGCAAAGTTACCTACTATCATACTATCTACCATATTATATAATTGCTGAAGTATATTGCCTGCTAATAAGGGCAGTGCAAAATATAGTATAAGGCGAGTAGGATTACCAGTAGTCATATCTATACCTGATGAATTCTTATTTTTACTTGTATTGGCCTGGGACATTTTTTACTCCTTTCTTATTAAGACATATAAATCATTTTTATTATAAAGCCAGTAGACTTAAGTTTCCTAACTATAACTACTAAGCTAAGATAGGAAGATAATTATATTAAAACCATGCTATTTACTATCCTTCAACTATATATCATAGGTACATATCGTTTTTATAGGCACTAAAAAAGAGAGTATAACCTCTCTTTTTCATCTGGTGGAGATAAGGGGACTTGAACCCCTGACCTCTTGACTGCCAGTCAAGCGCTCTCCCAACTGAGCTATATCCCCTCACATAAGTTATATTTTCTTCAACAAATGATATTATAACTTATGTGAGGCTATTTGTAAAGAGGTATTTTCTTAAAGGGTAGTTTCCCTTATCTTTAGTAAGCTCTGGCAAAGAAAACTAGGTGCTCAGCCTTTTCCCCGCAGCAAACACAGTGTTCATCTAAGTATTCTTGCTCAAAGGGCATACACCTAGCAGTAGCTCCGGTTTCTTCCTTTATACTATCCTCGCAAGTATCTCGCCCACACCACATAGCTTTTATAAAGCCTTTTTTGTTTTCTAGGGCGTCCTTGAACTCATCCATATTGTGAGCTTCATGGGTATGAGCCTCTCTCATGGCCAAGGCTTTCTCATAAAGACCCTTATGAACATCGTCTAACATAGACTTTATAGTATCTGCCAGGTTCTCCATGGGTACAAAGATCTTTTCATGAGTATCCCTGCGCACCAATACAACCTGATTTTTTTCTATATCCTTGGGTCCAATCTCCAATCTCACTGGAACCCCTTTCATCTCCCATTCGTTAAACTTCCAGCCCGTACTTTGAGTATCCCTATCATCCAACTCTACTCTAAGTCCAGCAGCCTTTAACTCCTCAAATAAGGCCTCCGCCTTAGCCAATACACCTTCTTTATGGAAAGCAATAGGTACCATAACTACCTGAACAGGAGCTACCTTGGGAGGCAGTACAAGTCCTCTCTCGTCTCCATGAACCATAATGATAGCACCAATAAGCCTGGTAGTTACTCCCCATGAACTTTGCCATACATACTTTTGTTCTCCATCTCTATCTAAAAACTGGATATCAAAGACCTTGGCAAAATGCTGTCCTAAGTTGTGAGAAGTTCCTGCCTGCAGTGCCTGACCATCCTGCATTAGGGCTTCAATGGTATAGGTACTAACAGCTCCTGCAAACTTCTCCTTCTCCGTCTTTTTACCAGCTACCATGGGAATAGCAAGGACATTCTCAGAAAACTCCCTGTAGACCCCTAGCATCTTCATGGTTTCCTCCTGGGCTTCCTCCTCAGTTGCATGGGCTGTATGTCCTTCCTGCCATAAAAACTCCAAGGTCCTTAAAAATGGCCGGGTTGTCTTTTCCCAGCGGACTACATTACACCATTGATTATACAAAAGGGGAAGATCCCTGTAGGACTGAATCCATTTTGAATACATTGCACAGATAATAGTTTCTGAAGTAGGACGTACAACCAAGCGCTCTGCCAGTTTTTCATCTCCTCCATGGGTAACCCAAGCAACCTCTGGCGCAAAGCCTTCCACATGGTCTGCTTCTTTTTGAAGAAGGCTCTCTGGAATAAATAGAGGAAAATAGGCATTCTTATGGCCAGTAGCCTTAAACCTTTCATCCAGCTCCTTTTGAATATTCTCCCAAATTTCATACCCATAGGGTTTAATCACCATAGAACCTCTGACTGGAGAATAGTCTACCAGGTCGGTTTTTAAAATAATATCCGTATACCATCTAGAAAAATCTTCTTCCTTAGAGGTAATATGAGCTACAAATTCCTGCTTCTTCTTGCTCATTTCCATTCTCCTTTCTAAATTTTGAATAAAATAAATCCTCCGTCCCTAAAGGACGGAGGTAATCCGCGGTACCACCTTTTTTAGCATATAGCTCTCTCAATAACATAACGGCGTTTTACCGGCAAGGACTACTGATTTTCATCCCTGCTGCTCTGGGGCGGGTTCGGAAAAAGTCCTACTATTCCCCTTCATTGCTCATGATATTTATTTTCACTATTTTATCATCAATAAAGCTATTATGCAAGCTAAAAACTCTGAGTTTTAGCATCTTAGTTCTTTGCCTTGACGAGTTTACATATCTTCGTATAATACTCTACCAATAACTCATCCAGTTGCTGACTAACCAATAAAAGTTCAGCTTGATTTTCATCATTTTCTATGAGTTCATTTAGATAACCCCGCAAGCTTTCTATATCTTGGGTTAATCCGTCCACTTTTCCCATATGATCACCCTTATTTAAAATGTTTTCTAGTACCATAACATTGCCTTAATTACCAAATAAATAGTTAATAATTCTCCAAGCTATACTATATATAGTATACGACATTTTCTAGTAAATTCCTCCTATTTACCAAAATATTTGTTGATTTAGCAAATAATTCATAACTTATTGCAAGGTTATAAAATTTTAATACTGTCTTTCTTCCAAGCCGACTGTTAGATTTTCAAGATAATCCCTTGCAGGTATGGCCGGTAAGGCTTCAAGATTCTTTACGGCCTTCTTTATAAATCTATCAGCCAGTTCCTTTGACTTATCCAAAGCTCCCTCCTCATGCACCCATCTTTGTACAGATTCTAACTCATCTCTGGTGAACTGACCTTCATCTACTATTTCTTTTAATTTATTCCTATACTTTGGATTTCCTACCATATAGATAATAGGTAGGGTAAACACTCCGTTAGCAAAGTCAGCTAGAAGGGGCTTACCTACTACCTGGACATCTCCGGAAAAATCCAACAAGTCATCCACTATCTGGAATGCCATTCCTAAATTTTTACCCAACTTCCAAAGGTTCCAGATATCTCGGGGAGAGCATTTTGCTTCTTCTGCCCCCACTCGGCAGCTCAGGGCGAATAAGAGTGCAGTCTTTCTGGCTATACGCTTTAGATAGTCGTTTATGCTAATACTCAAATCATATTGGGACTGGTGTTGATCAACTTCACCTTCACATATAGCTTTCATTGCATTGGACAATTTATGCATATTTTCTAATGAAACATTTTGCGTTATTAAGGAAAAGCATCTGGTTAACAAAAAATCTCCTGTAAATACAGCTATATCCTTACCCCACTTTGCCTGAACAGTGGGAGCACCTCGGCGGATATGAGCATCGTCTATAATATCATCATGAACCAATGTAGCCATATGTAAGATTTCGATACCCGCTGCAATGGACACAAGTTTTTTCCTGTCATATTGGCCAAATTGACCTGAAAGCAATACCAATGCTGGTCTAAGCCTTTTTCCTCCAGCCTTTAATAGCTCCTCTATTCCCTTTGATAGGATAGTTTGTCTGGTCTTTAAGGCTTTGCTAATAGTTTCTTCTACTTCCATTAGCTCATTGTAGATATCCGTGCCCTCTGTCCAAATTCCCATTTCTTATATCCTTCCTCCCGTCTTCCATATCTCTCATCCGCCTTGCCGCAGCCTATCCTTCAGGTAACCTAATATATAGTGTGTGACTAAACCATTGAAGTTACCAGTAATAATAGCTGCCAGCATAAGGACCGGCAAATAGGTGTATAGAATACCTATAGAGCCAAATATCCAAGAGGCTGTTAGTAATTGACCTATATTGTGAAATACCGCCCCTGCGGTACTAATACCCATAAGAGAAAAATAAGTTTCAAACTTCAGATAAAGAATAGACATAATTATTCCGCTTAAAATACCACCTGATAAACTGTATACGATCCCCGTTATGCTCCCGCCAAGCAAAGGCCCTAGTACCGACCTAATAATGACCACTAGCACTGCTTCCCTAAAGCCAAACAAAACCAAAGTAACCATGGTCATTATATTAGCCAGGCCTAACTTGGCTCCTGGTGCCAAGACTGGAATAAAGCTCTCAATATAGTGCAGCACCAGTGCCTGAGAAACTATTAGTGCCATCAAAGTTAACTTCCGCGTTTTTCTCATAACCCAATCCTCGCCTTATGATGCAGTATCATCAACAGCATTATCCACTTGACTATTACCTATAATTCTTACCATCAATTTATGGGGAATGCATACTATTGACTGTCCGGGAACTTTTATGGTAGGAGAATGGACACAAAGCTTATCGGGACAATTAGCGTCCACTATATCTACACCCTCAGAAGAAATCCTTATAGTATTATATCCACCCTGCCCTGTATCAACCCTAATCTCCCTAAAATCTTCTGCCCAATTTTGCCGCATTTTGATGGACTCTAGGGCTCTTCCATTTAGCTCTATCTGGACAAGAACCTCATCTCCCTGACCAGCCATAATCTTTAGACCCATAAAACTAAGTCCTGTTAACAGCACAATAAAAATATAGACCAAAACATCCCCTATTTTTAGTTTCTTTCCCTTGATTCCAATACCCATATCAATCCACTATCCTATAATAATCATTGGAAGAAATGATACTGTCCCTTAGCCCCTCCGTTGTATAAATCTCTTTATTGCTAGTGACTACAATAGCCTCCGCACTACCCAGCTGATCAATTAATTCAAAGCCTTGCTCATGGCCCATTATAAAGAGTATGGTAGATAGGGCATCGGCATCAATAGATGAACTGGTGATAATGCTGCAAGCTATAAGCCCCTTTTGAGCCGGAAAGCCACTTCTTGGATCAAAAATATGATGATACCTCTCTCCTGTTTTCTTATAAACATCCTTAATATATCTTTCATAATCCCCAGAACTAACAACGGTAGCATCGGCAACGTCTATTATACCAAAATGGTCTTGTCCTGTTTCTTCAGTCCTAGGATCCTGCAGGCCTATCCTCCACGAATTACCATCAGGTCTTCTACCTATGGTAATTACATTGCCCCCTAGATTAAGAAGGGCATGTTCTACCCCTGCCTCCTTAAGAATCCTAACGGCTTCATCGGCTGCATATCCTTTAGCAATAGCGCCTAAATCTATTCCCATCCCCTTTTCTTCTAGAAAAATCGTTCTTTTTTCCTCATTCATTCTAACCTTCCGGTAATCCACCAGTGCAATTTTTTCCTCTATCTCTTCCTCAGAAGGTATCTTGGCATGCTCTGTATTAATTCCCCATAGCTCTACTATAGGCTGAATGGTAATATCAAATACACCCTCGGTCAATCTTCCATATTCTAAGGCCTTTTTAATTACATAAAATGTATCCTCATGAACCTGAGCAGGTTCTACTCCTGCAGCTTGGTTGATCTTTATCACATCACTGCCCTCAAGGCTCGGACTCATATGCCTCTCTATCTCCTTGATCCGATCTGCAACCCTATCCATAGCCTTTTTTGCCGACCTATCTCCAAACACTCTAAGGGTTACTATGGTATCCAAAGCAAAGATATTCTTATCGTATTGACGTGTAGGTTGGGATATACAAGCAGTCATCAGAGAAATAAGCATTATCCCCATGGTGATTATAAAAAATACTTTTTTTATCTTTTTTGTCAAAAACAAACACCAACTTTATAAAATTTCATTTCCTGAAAAATACTATTTTATAATTTTATCATAGCTTAACCTTTTGTGCCAGGTATTTTTCATATGAAAAGACCCGCCTAAAGAGGCAGGTCTTAAACTGAAATTTCTAGATTTCAAACCCCTTATTTCGCATTACTTAGGGCATCTTTCACCATATCAACAAATCCATTAACGTTAATGGTAACACCGGCAATAGCATCGGTCTTGCCATCATCTTTTACTTGAATTGCATTCACGTCTTGCTTCTCCACCAGGAAAGCTTCCACTTTTTCAGCCTGCTCATGCCATTCTGCTATAGCACCGCCGTTTGCAACCATTCCATAACTCCCATCTTTGGAAGCAGTCTTTTTATCCTTATCTTGCTCCTTATGGGTACTGTTCCAGTCAACACTGGTGATTTCTCCATCTTTGACCTCTATGGTTACATTGTCCTTCCAGCCACTATCAGCAAAATCTGCTTCTTCTGCTGTATAGATACCATCTTTTAGTACAACATCTCTATCATCTGCGCCCTCATTGCTTTCATTATTTGCAGGTGCGCCCGTTGCTCCATCATTGCTAGCATTCTTATCCCCACCAGCACATGCGGTAAAGATTGAAACAACTAATACCAGCATAAGTAGAACACTAAATAATTTCTTCATTTTGTAAAACCTCCTATAGACTAATCTTGTATGGTTATAATTACATGATCATTATTGTAACCACCATACTATATTGCAAATAGCATCTTAATGATACTACTTGTTTATGACTTAAAATACCAAAACACATTAATATAAGTCACAGCAAACACTATATCTATGTATAAACAAATTTATAAAACTAAAAC
>JAAYTG010000101.1 GCA_012518075.1 Clostridiales bacterium
AAGTTAGCAGCATCGGCATGGGTTCCCTCTCCGTAGTTATATATAATTACATCTGGCATATTCTGAGCCATAATCCAGGTGCTGAGCATACTATGCCATTCTCCCCATGGTACGTTGGTGGTTTCAAATACATAGTTGAACTTTTCGCTCATCCAGCTCACATAGTCATCACCATTAGTAAAATCAAAGCCCTCGACAACTTGAGGACATGCATAGGTGATGGTGACTTGCTCCTCATATTTCTTCTCAGCTGGTTCTTCTTCATCGTCAGAGACATCTTCATTATTGTTGTTATTGTCTGGTGTCTCCTGTGGCGCGGGCGTCTCGTCTCCTGTAGTATTCTTGTCATTCCCACTTCCACATGCGACGAGTCCTAGTGTTAGAAAAGCAACAAGAAGTAGACAGATAAAACGTTTTACATTTTTCATTTGGGTTCGACCTCCAAATCATTTTTTTGATTCTATTGGATTACCTTTCTAATAGTCAGAGCTTGCTTATTTGTAAAATCCACTTCTCCAATAAAAACGCTAGCCATTACACAAGATTTGTCAGAACCTTAAAAATGAATATGTCGCCAATTTAATATCTTACAGGTTATTCTTGATGTTATGTTAAGGTATTATTTAGATGGTTATGTCTACTTCTCACTCCCTTATATATTATAGTATAGGAAAAGATAGAGTATTACCTAATAATACCTTTATTATATGGATGTCTAGAATAACAATTATTGTAGATCTATCTTTAGATCTATTAGATTATTAAGGCGTCATATTACATTCATTATAGATGTCGCGTATAGATGTCACACCCTATGCTGTGTGTTAGTCCATTACTGCATTTAGATAGAATTATCCTGATATTTGCTCTGCTTTAGAAACAGTTGGTTTAATAGAATCATTATTTAATGCTTAATGCATTTTGTAAAACTGTATATCTTTATAATAAACGAAAGGATTATATCTGTCAAGTTATAGTTTATACATTTTTTTGAAAATATCATCTAAAAGAAAATGCAAGCTAATTAAGACATACTGAGTTGCCTTATTAAGCTTGCATTTTATATCTTTGCAAGTTCTTCGGTAACTTATCCTGTTTCTGAAGACGGGACTAGCTTCATCCATTTGTTCCCCTCAGGATGCGGGCATCTACCTTCTTTGTTCAATGCACGTAGTTGGACAAAACATCCACACTTCATGCATACCATATCCTTAAGACATGAGTCACAATCCGAGCAGATTAAAAGCCTTGCCCTGTATATCTCCTCTTCAGCCAGATCAATACCTGAGTTCTTTTTTGCTTCTACCAACTCGTCTATATAGGAAGAAGAAACATATGAATTGTCAGGGCAAGATGGACAAGGCCTTGACTTCGACCTCATCTTATTTCCACCTCCAAGGATACAATAGCACATGGGGGTAAGTCAAAATATAGGTTACCATCTTCTATTTTGATTCCCTTAAATTCTTTTGTAGTAACATTGTTTGGATTATCAAAGGTGTTATGAGCTGTTACTTCTCCCTCAAGTATTCTCCCCCTAGCCCTTAGTGGAGCTTCTTCGGCAAAGCCCAATTGCCCCTTTGCATGACTGCTAGCAGAGATATTCACGAGGGTGATATTTATTACACCATCATCATCTAATGATGCTGACATATCAACTTGAGGCAAATCCAGCTCTATTTTTTCCGGTTTCTCATCCCATGTTATAGGTATAACATTTGAATCCTGATGCCCTTTAAACAGGTCAAATACATGGTAGGTAGGGGTCTTAATCATTTTTTCTCCCTCTGTAAGGATAATAGACTGCAAGACGTTGATGGTTTGGGCCAGGCTGGCTAGTCGAATCCTCTCTGGGAATTTATGGAATATATGGAACATCAGTGCTGCACATAAGGCTGAACGCATGGTATTCTGTTGATATAGAAAACCAGGATGGCTGTCAGGTTCATTATCCACCCATATTCCCCACTCATCAACTGCCATGATAACCTTGTTTTCTGGGTCATAATAATCCATAATACTTACCTGTTGTTTAAGCAGTGGCTCTTTTTTGAAGGTATTTGCAGCCGTTTCATACCAGCTTTTCTCGGTAAAGACAGTGCCGTGAGATTCTTCACCAGGTTTTACATAACAATGGACAGAAAGTCCCCCCATCAAGCTACTAGGTACCTTCCTCATTAAAGTTTCTGTCCAGTCAAGCTGTTCTGCGTTTGCCCCACCGGCAATTCTGGTAATTTGTGGACTTTCCCACCAATTTGTTTTACCCATAGCTTGATAGTTTCTTACATAGGTTGCATACTTCCTGAATTCATGGGCATAATATTCTGCCTCCATGAAACCACCACAACCCCAATTTTCGTTGCCTATACCAAAGAATTTAACATTCCAGGCTTTCTCACGGCCATTTTTCCTCCTTAATTGGGCCATAGGAGATTGTCCATCATCGGTCAAGTATTCTACCCAGTTCCTCATCTCCCGTACAGTTCCGCTACCTACATTACCACATATATAAGGCTCACAACCGATTTGCTCGCAGAGGTCCATAAATTCATGGGTACCAAAATGGTTGTTCTCAAGAACCCCGCCCCAGTGTACATTGACAATAGGTACACGCTCTGACTTAGGTCCTATGCCATCCATCCAATAATAGTCGTCGGCAAAGCAACCACCGGGCCACCGTATATTAGGCGTTTTGATAGCCTTCATAGCTTCTACAATATCGGAACGGATCCCACGAATGTTTGGTATCTTAGAATCCTCTCCTACCCAGTAGCCATCGTAAATACATCGTCCTAGGTGCTCAGAAAAGTGTCCATAAACATGCCTATCAATCTTTGCTCCTTTGTTGCGGATATCAATAACAGCTTTCAAATTATTAATCTCCTTCCTCTTCATGCTTTATGTATATATTAACTCCAGCAAAACTCTTTGATATCCAGCTTATCAATATAAGCAACATCCAAAATTCCAGCACTGTCTATAGTTCTTATACTTATTAACTATAGTCCAAACAATCGGATACCCCTAATAAACCAGATTCATAAAAGCTTCAGCTGGTTAGTCAATATCAAATTTTACCCTAGGGTTTTCTATTACTCTTTTATGCATAGCCAATATCTTCCCTACCCTAACATCCATCTTACTGTCCTATTTTCTATAAATTCAATAGCTCTTCTTTGAGCTAATCACGAATGCTAATACTAGCTCATCGACAGTTAACTTTATGCTATAAGTCTCCATATAATAAAGTTTCTCGCTAAGACTAGTCTAATTGAAGTATGCTCAGAAAGCAATAGTCAAATCAACTTAATTCCCATAGCTCTATTTCCTCCTAATCACTGACGAGGTGAACCTTCAATAGACTTTCTCTTTATAAGATTTACTAGCACAAGGAATCAAATAACAAATACAAAATAAAGTAGGTGTATTTTTAACAAAATTATTTAACTAGCTCTGCTATGGCATGAGCATAGATCTTGGCATTTAGAATCAAGTCATCTATCTCTATATATTCATCCTTTTGATGTGCAAGCTCTGCTTTCCCGGGGAATACTGCTCCAAATGCTACTCCCGTCTCTAGGGCTCTTGCATAGGTTCCTCCTCCAATAGTCAGGGGTTCTAGATCCTGTCCCGTTTGCTCCCTATAAACCCTGCCTAAAGTCTTAACCAAAAAATGATCCTTTGGTAGATATAAGGGCTTTTGTCCGTGAACAAGCCTTATGCCTATACCACTTGTGTCAAGATTTTGCTCAATGGCCTCTATAATTTCCTCTTCTTTATACTTTACCGGGTAGCGTATATCTATTATCGCTTTTCCCCCTTCCCTATCCACATCAATAACACCCAAGTTAAGGGTAAGGTGACCTGAAACATCATCTGAGTAGTTTATGCCCAGTCCTTTCCCTTTTGTATCAAAACCAATAAGCCTGCCCAGGTCTGCCAGGAATCTGTCAAGATCATTATCTCCTAGTCTATCATGACTTAATAGATCTAGCATTTTAGATATGGCGTTTTCTCCCTTTTCAGGCATGCTGCCATGGGCAGATACACCTTCTGTCGTGACAGGCTCTTTATCTTCTCCCTTAAGATAGCAAATACAGCTATCAGGAACCATATTGGCCCTAGAGCCACCCTTTATACTAAGGATGTCAGATTTGTCAGCCTGCCCTTTACTAAACTCTTTATATAACTCTATATGCATAATCCCCTTTTCAGCATGGATTACGGGATAGTTGGCATCAGGGGTGATACCAAAGTCAGGCATTGGCTGTTTTTTGAAGTAATAGTCCATGTCTTCCCATCCGCTTTCCTCATCGGTTCCTAGGATAAGGCGTACTTTTTTATTCACCGGAGCACTGGATTCCATTACAGCCTTCATAGCAAAAAGAGCTGCCATGGCAGGGCCTTTGTCATCGATAGCTCCCCTTCCATATAACTTATTATCATGGATCTGTCCGCCAAAGGGAGGATAGGTCCAGCCTTCCCCTGCTGGTACAACGTCCAAGTGAGCTAGTATAGCCAGGGTCTCATCCCCATGTCCAAATTCAATAAAGCCTGCATATCCATCTACATTACCCACCAAGAAACCCAGCTCTTCACCTAATTTTAGGGCATACTCCAAGGCCTTGTTGATTTCTTCTCCAAAGGGCATACTCTCCTTGCCCTCTCCCTTTGTACTGGGGATTGATACCAATTCCTGAGTGGATTTTATTAATTTTTCTCTATATAGGTCTATTATTTTATTAAGTGCCATTTTTTCTCCTCCTAAATCAACATAATAGTACAATAATTTTTATCCTGTTTTTATTAGAGTTAGAACAAATCTCCTAGATCAAATCCTTTACCTTCTACCTCTTTGGTATCTATGATAGACATAAAAGCATCCCTATCAACACTGCGAACGATATCCTTTACTCTGGCCAATTGGGTAATACGGACCACTATATATATAAGTTTTTTAGGGGTATGGGTATATGCTCCCTCCCCTTCTATAAAGGTAACTCCCCTCCCTACCTTGTGCATTAGTTGTTCAGCAATTTCCCTAGAATGATCCGATATAATGATAATGGTTTTTTTGTGATTAAAACCCTCCTGCAAACTATCTATAGCCTTGCTGCTTATAAATATAGCTATCATGGTATACATGGTCAATTCTATATCAAACAGAACTATGGCTAGACCTAGAACTATCAGATTAAATAAGCTAGTCACTAGTCCTATGCCTATGGAGAAATATTTGTTTATTAAGACGGCTATAATATCCGTACCGCCAAGGGATCCTCGGTTTTTGATGATTATACCAGAACCAAGTCCTAGCAAAAGACCACCGTAAATAGCTGCCACCATAGGACTTTCGATTGCCAGTGCCCACTTTTTGCTTACGGCCAGGAAGAAGGACATACTAAATAAACCTACCATACTGAGATATACAAACCGCTTGCTTATCAACCTATAGCCAGCTATAAACAAGGGAAGGTTAAGCAGAACTATAGTTATAGAAATAGGGAAATTGGTAAAATACTCTATAAACATGGCTATACCTGTTAGCCCCCCGGTAAGGAAATTGTGGGGAACAAGAAGGGCATTGATTGCATAAGAGTGAATAAAACTCCCTATCAATATATAGACTATTCTTTTGATCATATCTATTTTTCTGCTACTTTGCATAAAGCAATCTCCTCCTAAGTCTGCCACTAGTACCATAAATAGAGCTTTTACTGGAATTTTCCCGCCATTGGATGAATAATATTCATATTATATCATAGCTTTATACTTTAAAAAACCAATACAAAGGTTTATAATGTAGGCAGGGCAAAGTATACTACTTATTTTAACTATAGGAGGCATTTATATGCAAATCATAATTGCAAAGTGCAAGGAAGAGTTTGATAGAATAGCGGCTGACACGGTTAGTCAGCAGATTAAAGATAAACCTAATTCCGTTTTGGGGCTGGCTACTGGCAGTACTCCTCTTGGACTATATGCGCAGTTAGTAGAAAGAAATAAAAGAGGCGAGATAGATTTTTCTCAGATTACAACCTTCAATATGGACGAATACAAGGGTCTGCCCAAGGACCATCCACAAAGCTATCATTACTTTATGCATAAATATCTTTTTGATGAGATAAATGTAAGGCCGGAAAACATCAATATCCCCAACGGGGAAGCAGCTGATTGGGCCAAGGAATGTGCCGAATATGAAGAAAAAATTAGGGCGGCAGGTGGTATTGATTTACAGGTGCTAGGTATTGGTCATAATGGACACATTGGATTTAATGAACCTGGTACCCCCTTTGAAGCTCTCACTAGCTTGATTGAACTTGATAAAAGAACTATTAAGGCCAACTCTAGATTTTTTGACTCAATCGACCAGGTGCCCCGACAGGCTCTATCCATGGGTATTAAGACTATTATGCAATCCCGAAAGCTAATACTGATGATATGTGGCAGGGACAAGGCAGAGATTGCCTACAAGGCCATAAAGGGCCCCATCACTCCAGAAGTTCCTGCTTCTGTACTTCAGCTCCATCCCTTCATAACCGTCTTGCTAGATCAAGATGCAGCTTCAGATCTATAATTAAAGCAGCCTTTAACCTTAATTAAAGACTGGCTAATATATACACTCTTAACAGACATAGAAGGCAGATAAATACTGATAAAAATATGAAAAAGGCAGGCTTCCTAAAGGAAGCCTGCCTTTACTTACTACAGCTAACCACTAACTTTGATCTCACAAAAATGGAGAACACGTTCTATAGTTGCTTATGTTTTATTGAATATTTATATTAATCCCCTGCGACTTCTGTATACATGAAATACTTATATCCAAGGGGTGAACTATAGAATCCTTCAAGTTTCGGACTCTTTAGGTAGGTATCCACATAGTAGAATACTGGAGCCAGCATAGCTTCTTCAAATATGATGTCCTCAGCTTCGTGCATTAGCTTCATACGCTCTTCTCTATCGGAGGAAGCCTTAACCCTGGCAATGATCTCATCATATTCTGTATTAGACCACTGGGCATCATTATTTCCACTGTCCGTTATCCACATATCCAAGAAGGAAATAGGATCGTTATAGTCACCTAACCAACCATTTCGTGCTATTTCATATTCACCATTTTTTCTGGTGTCTAGGAAAGTATTCCATTCCTGGGATACAAGCTCAATTTTAACACCGATCTTACCCCACATATCTTGGAGTGCTTCAGCTACCGGTAAATGTAGTGAACCCTCAACGTTATAGAGATACTCAAAAGTTGGGAGACCTTCACCATTGGGATATCCTGCTTCGGCAAGAAGTTTTTTAGCTTCTTCCAGGTTATCCTCATAAGCAGCTCCGGAAGGATCATAGTAATCTCCGCCGACTTCGCGGAACTCCTTGGTAGGATCAGCATCGGAAAGCCCAATAGCTACAAAAGCTCCGGCAGGCTGTTCTCCTGATTGCGCTATCTGCTCACAGATAAATTCCCTATCAATAGCAAGGGTTAAGGCCTTACGCACCTTGGGATCATTAAGATATTCTTTTTGAACATTGAAACTGATATAATAGGTGCCTAATTGACCTTGAATGTAAAATTCATCTCTATCCTTCCAAGCTTCAATCTCATCATTGGGCATATCATCGGCAAAGAGGATCTCACCATTCTCGAATGCGGCCAAGATAGCATTTAGATCGCCCATTAATTGGAACTTAATGGTTTCAGGGCCTAAAGCATCAACATTCCAATAATTTTTGTTTTTCTCATAGATCATATGGGAATCATGCACCCATTCCTTTAATACATAGGGTCCATTGCCTATGTAAGTCTCAGCTTTTGTAGCCCAAGCATCCGGCTCTGCTTCCACTATATCCTTGCGTACAGGGAAGAATGTAGGGAATGCACACAGCTCAAGGAAATGAGGTGTAGCTGCAACCAGTTTGACTACTATTGTCTTTTCATCGGGTGCCTCAACATTAAGCTTTCCATCATTATAGCCCTCGATGACCTCAAACATATAAGAGTAGTCAGCACCGGTTTCGGGATCAATTGCTCTATTCCAAGAATATACAAAATCTTGAGCAGTTAAAGGCTCCCCATCGCTCCATTTTAAGCCATCACGAAGGGTAAAGGTATAGGTTAACCCATCGTCGCTAATCTCGTAAGATTCCGCTTGCCCCTCTACCGGAACTCCATTCTCATCAAGATTCATTAACCCTTCAAAACCGTGAATCAATAATGTAGCGCCATCAACGGAAGAGTTTAAAGCAGGATCAATGGTGTTGGGCTCTGCCCCTACATGAACCGCCAACTCGTTGGCGTCAGAGCCTTTACCGCAGCCTACTGCAAGTGCACCGAATGCCATTACAATAACTAAAAGTAATGCAATCTTTCTCATTTTTTTCTCTCCTTTTTCTCCTTTTTCTCCTTTTATTTATATTATCTATTGGACAATTAATCCAATAGATAAATTCAAAAATATTTATATCTATCAACAGACATTTCCACATTGTCCCTAATTTATCTTATCTAGGTGATGACAGGCGGCGAAATGTCCACTTGAAACCTCTCGAAACTCGGGTTCTTGTGCAGCACATAGTTCATCCGCATAAGGACAACGAGTACGGAATCTACAACCGCTAGGTGGATCTAAAGGACTGGGTACATCCCCTCCAAGCGCTATCCGTTTATTCTGCCTGCTCATCTTTGGGTCTGGAATCGGTATAGCAGAAATCAAGGATTTTGTGTAAGGATGAAGACTATGAAAGGTCAATTCATAGCTATCCGCCAGCTCTACCAGCTTGCCAAGATACATAACACCTATACGGTTGCTTATATGTTTAACTACCGATAAATCGTGGGCAATAAATAGGTAGGTTAATCCCATCTCTTGTTGCAATTCTTCAAACATATTGACAATCTGAGCCTGAATAGATACGTCCAAAGCCGATACCGGTTCATCACAGACTATAAACTCAGGATCTACAGCTAGAGCCCTTGCGATACCTACCCGCTGGCGTTGTCCACCGGAAAACTCGTGGGGGTAGCGGTTGGCGTGTTCACTGTTAAGGCCCACCCTGTCCAGCATCTCAATTATTCTTTCTGATCGTTCCTTCTTAGAATGAGCTAGTTTATGGATATCCAAAGGTTCTCCCACGATATCTCCTATAGTCATTCTAGGATTTAGGGAAGCATAAGGATCTTGGAATACAATTTGCATCTTTCTGCGATAGGGCATCATATCTGCATTGGTAATATCTATCCCATCATAGAATATTTTGCCTCCGGTAGGTTCATAAAGGCGAAGCAGGGAACGCCCTGTCGTAGTCTTACCACAACCTGATTCTCCCACTAATCCCAGGGTCTCTCCCCTTTCAATATAGAAGGAAACATCATCTACCGCTTTAACATACTTGGTTTTGAAAAGCCCGTCGTTTACAGGAAAGTACTGTTTTAAGTTCTGTACTTCAACCAAAGCACCTTCCCTTGGCTGTCTATTCTTTTTCTTTTCCTCTATAATTTTTCCCATTAGGCTTCACCTCCCGTGGATGCCTCAAACATTTCCTTTTGCAAAAGCCAACAAGCACATTCGTGAGTTTCACTAATCTTTGTATATTCCGGCATTTCCCTCAAACATATCTTCATACATTTATCACAACGAGGTGCAAAGGGACATCCTGCAGGCGGGTTAAGTGCATCTATGGGGCTTCCCTCTATGGGAATAAGTTTTTTGCGCTCCTTATCGCTTAGATTAGGTATACTACGAAGAAGTCCCTTTGTATATTCATGTTGGGGATTGTAAAAAATCTCATCGCTGGTTCCGGACTCCACGATTTTGCCCCCATACATAACCACTATCTTTTGGCACATATTAGCCACTACTCCCAGGTCATGAGTAATCATAATAATGGACATGTTTATCTTCTCTTTTAAATCAATCATAAGCTCCAGTATTTGAGCCTGTATGGTTACATCCAAAGCTGTGGTAGGCTCATCAGCAATGAGTAGCTTGGGTTCACAGGCAAGAGCGATGGCAATCATTACCCTTTGACGCATACCACCCGATAGTTCATGGGGGTATTGCTTGAGCCGCTTTTCGGGCTCATTTATGCCTACAAGGGTTAACAGTTCTAAAGCTCTCTTATGCGCCTGTTCCTTGTTCATATCCGTGTGCAGTAATATTACCTCACGAATCTGATTGCCAATGGTATAAACCGGGTTGAGAGAAGTCATAGGGTCTTGGAATATTATACTGACCTCGTTCCCTCTAATCTCCCGAAGCTCAGCTTCAGTCATATCATTTATACGATGTCCATTGAAATCGATGGTGCCTCCAATAATCTTGCCTGGAAATGGAACCAGTCCCATTATGGAGTAGGCGGTTACGGATTTCCCACTGCCGCTTTCTCCAACGATCCCAAGAACATCGCCCTCGTTCATCTGTAGATTAACATCGTTTAGAGCTTTTACTTCCCCGGCAGGCGTAAAGAATGACAACCTAAGGTTTTTTATATCTAATAATAAATTACTCATAATGTCTCCTCCCTAGTTCTTCAATCTTGGATCAAAAGCATCCCTCAAACCATCCCCCAAAAGATTGAAGGATAATATGATAATGCTAATGGCTATGGCAGGAGCTAAAAGGCGATGAGGGTATGAATTCATGCCACCTACGGCCTGAGCTGCCAATGATCCAAGACTGGGCATAGGGGCATTTACACCTAGACCGAGAAAGCTCAGGAAACTCTCGGTAAATATGGAAGAGGGTATTTGCAGTGTAGTAGTTACAATTAAGGTTCCTACACAATTGGTCAATAGGTGATTCTTGATAATTCTGCTGTGAGAAGCTCCTAGTGCCCTTGCTGCCGTCACAAACTCCTGCTCCTTTAAGGTTAAGATTTGCCCCCTTACAATTCGTGCCATGCCTACCCAATACAATAATGAAAAAACAATAAATATACTTATAAGTCCGACTCCTACAGTACTAATCCATCCAAATCCCGGAACAGTGTCTGCTAAACTTCTTAATGGATATTTCAGGGTGACTGAAAGTAGTATTATGACAAGAATATCCGGTACAGTATATATGATATCTACCAGGCGCATCATATATAGATCCACTTTGCCACCAAAATATCCTGCTATTGCTCCATATAAAGATCCAATAATCAATATAATAGCACTGGCAATTATTCCAACCAGTAACGAAATACGGCTACCCATCATAATTCTAATGGCCGTGTCCCTACCTAAGTTATCTGTTCCCAATATATGAGGAAATACCTTTTCTCCTGCTTCTATTCTAGCCAGCTCCTCCCCAGAATACTCCATCAAATACAGATTTTCGCTACCCCTTATCTGTTGCTCATAGGAATAAGGATAGAATGAAGGTACAATAAATGCAAAAATCATAACCACTATGATGGTGAATAGGGATATCATAGCCAACTTGTTTCTAGCTAGCCTACGAAATCCGTCCTTCCAGAAGCTTACACTTTCCCGCATTATATCTATACTCTGTTTTTCACTTTCATCTGCCGGCAAAAAGTCCGAAACATCCAATTGAAAGCTCAAAGACTTATTTTTGTTTAACATTTTATGCTCTACCCCTCTACTTCAAATTAATCCGTGGATCTACTATTTTGTATAATATGTCCACAACTACATTCATGGCTATAATCAAAAATGCGTAAAATATTGTAGTACCCATTATCAAGGGATAATCCCGGTCAGTTATGGAGCTAATAAACTGGCTTCCTAGCCCGGGTATGGTAAATATCTTCTCCACAACAAAACTACCTGTTAGGATAGACGCCAATAAAGGCCCTAGATAGGTGATCACCGGCAATATGGCATTACGCAGGGCATGCTTAAATAGGGATACAAGCTGAGATAATCCTTTTGCTTTGGCAGTACGCATATAATCCTGTCCCAATACATCCAGCATGCTAGATCGAATAAGCCGGGAAATGTAGGCTGAAGGATAAAAAGCCAAAGCTATAACCGGCAAAACATAATGTTTGGGTGAACTGAGGCCAAAAGTCGGCAAAATCTTAAGTTGCACACCAAAGTAATACATTAACACCGTGGCGACAACAAATCCAGGCACAGCTATGCCCACAGTTGATAAGAATACCAAAAGGTTATCAAACCATTTTCCTCTATTCAGCGCAGCTAGAGACCCCAAGGTAACCCCAACGACAACGGCAACTATAACCGCTAATCCTCCTAACTTAGCAGATATGGGGAAGCCTGTGCTGATAATATCATTTACTTCACGTCCCCGAAGTTTAAGAGAGCTACCAAAATCTCCTTTAA
>JAAYTG010000102.1 GCA_012518075.1 Clostridiales bacterium
ATCTCGCCAGCTTTAGGATCAAAAGAATTGTTTTCTATAGGCCTACCTTTTAATAGGCTCCGCTCCTAGTAGGCTGCAAGTTAGTCTGGTGCAATTGTCTCTTTTCAAGTTTTTTCATATAATAATCTACTAGGAAATTAGATAGTTCACTCCTAGGACTCTTGTCCATTTTGGCTACATCTCCAAAGTGTATGGGATATGGTTCTTCAGCTGTGTATTCATTCCACTCAGGCATAGGTGTACCATCAGCATCATTACCGTTAGGATCACCTGTCTTTGCGAAATTTGTCCAATAATTACACATATGTCTAGCCAAATCGTAATGCTTACCTGTAAAGGGACGCCAGCATTTGGCCAAAGTTTCAAAGGCGAACCACAAGTCTGATGAATGGAAAGAACCAGGGTTGTCAGGTCCAGGTATTTCCGGGTCAAAGTTATAGTAATACATTTTTGAAGTTCTAAGCTTGACATTTATATCTCCCCATAAGAGGTTCCCTATTTCAAACCTGTTATAGCTACCATTCTTATTCATATCTTCAATGCTATTCGCATTCTTTTTACATATGGATAGATATCTGTCTGCTTCTTCTCCAAATTTATCTCTTGCAAATTGTTCAAGTTCTTCAAGAGTTTTGGCATTAGGGCTGACTATAAATTCATTTACTGTATTGCCATTAATTAGATCAACTCCAAGGTCTCTGCCCTCAATAATAGTATAGCTTGGATAGTCAGGTATCAATGTCCCATCAATGACACTTCCCCAACGGTAAATGGAAGTGAATTCTTTCCCTTTATCACGTAGTAATTTTGCACCCAAAGCTCTTGCTTCCTCCAGAGATTTGACACCAAGGAACTTGAAGAATTCTTCTCCTGCTTTTTCTGCTTCGACTAAGGTTGGACTGTCCAGACTTGGCGGGAGAAGCCCTCCACCACTATGTACTATTGCCCTTTGGAACAGTCCTCTATTAAGGGGAGAAGTGAGCTGTACCATAGTGCTGCCGCCTCCAGCAGATTGTCCAAAAATAGTGATGTTTTCTGGATCTCCGCCGAATGCTGATATATTTCGTTTTACCCATTCAATGCCTGCTTTTTGATCCCAATGCCCAAAATTAGTAGCCATGTCTGGGTTCTCCTTGGTTAATTCTGGGTGTGCAAGAAATCCAAATACATTTAATCGATAGTTGATGCTGACCAGTATTACACCTCTCCGAGCTATCCTTTCACCGTCGAATTCCATTTCAGAGGGATATCCATTATTAAGTCCACCACCAAATATCCAAACCATTACAGGTAGCTTTTCATCTGCACTTTTTGCTGGTGTCCATACGTTAAGTTGTAAACAATCCTCACTCATTGGAACGTTAGGGTCTACGTGCCATTCCTTTGTGTAGATGTTGTCAGGATTGAGGCCCGGTGTCTCTTGCATTGCTATTGGCCCAAAGGTATATGCCTTTAGAACACCTTTCCAGTCCTTTGCGGGCTGAGGTGGACGCCATCTTAAGTCACCAACAGGGGGAGCTGCAAAAGGAATTCCCTTAAATGAGGTTATTCTCGGGTCAGCAGCTGGAAGGCCCTCAACTACACCATTTTCTACAGTTACTCTTCTTAGCATGCTTACTTTCCTCCTTAATATTTATAATGCATATGGACTAGATGATGTAGAGAAACTTAAACTTTTTAGTATACTACTTACCTTGTATAATTATATAGTTTCCCTAAATACTAATAATCATATTGGATAACATTAGCCTAGCCAAGGGATATGATAAATTGTGAAAGTTCTTAAAGTGAAAATACTATATAATAAAATACATAATAATCCTTCTATA
>JAAYTG010000103.1 GCA_012518075.1 Clostridiales bacterium
CTACGAAAATACAGCCAACATTTTTGGATTTTCCCAGACATGCATCTATGCTAATAATAAAGGGGTTGGAATAACGCTTTTCTATCCTTTCCATTACTGACACTAAATTTTTGGCGTGGACTGGCTCATCCAAGGTTCCATAAACTCGAATGAATTCACTCTCTACAAACTTCAATCTATCTCCTACCAATGGACCTAGGGAATCCCCAGTAGACCGGTCAGTTCCTACACATAGTATTATAAGGTTAGAGTAAGAGTCATGGAAGTTCTGTAGAAATATTTCTTTAAATTTTTTATAGAACAAGGAAGTAGCATTGGCTTTCTCAATATTAATATAATTAGCCTTTATCGGCATTTAGAATTCCCCCTACTCTTTTATTTACATCTTTTCCAAATGGATATCTTACATTCAAAAAAGCAACATGCAAAATATGGATATCCCTTTGGTATTCTATGACTAGGGGTATATATATATTACTGATTTGACTATTTGCTCTATAGTAGGACTTTAACAAACTTCCAATATAAAGAAGGATTTTATGTAATTTTGGCGAAAATAATAACAATGACTTTGACTATTGGGAGTGTCATAATGAGAGTAAAAAAAATATTCTTTACTTCTATATTTATAATCCTTATAGCAGCTCTTGCTTTTATGATATATTCTTTTAATTCATCAAGTAATTTAGGATTACAAGCTGTTGCTCATGCACCTATATCTATAAGAGAGAGTGATAAGATCTTCTTCTATAAGGGTGGATTTGCTGTCTCTGGGGAGTATACTAATTTCTTTGATGGTGAAGGTGATCAAAGTGAATCACCCTTTAAATTCCAAGATGAAAACCAAGAAAACTTTGTCATTACTGCCATGACTTCTAATTATATAATGCTCAATGGCAATACCATCTACGAGATCAATGATATGTCCTTAAGCCAGGTCTACTCACTAGGATCACTTGCCATAGGGATGAAAGAGTTTGATGAGTATTTGCTTATAATATGGGAAAATGAAAATGGCTTGAAGTTAAATTACTTAGATGTTGAAAATGGAACCTTGTCGGAATTTGGATTTGATCAAAGCTTTTATTATATGGATGCCCATTCCCATAAAGCTGATTCCTTACTGTCAGTCTTGACCTTAGATATTGATGGCTTCTTCCCATCTTCTAAGATTCTACACTATGATAAATCTCTGGCCCTATATGGTATTACTACTGTTACCGACCAGGTTTTTTATAGGATCTTTAGGTACCCTAGTTCTTTCTTATTAATTGGGAATCAGGAGTTGGTATGTTATAATATGGAAGGTGAGTTGAAATGGGAGGTTGAAAACAAGAGTGTTCGAGGTTTTCAAGTAGCCGAGAATAATAAGGGGCTGCTAGTTTACCTTGGAAGCAGTATAAAAACCGACCATAAGGATGAGAAATTCAATGGGCTATACATCGATGGCAATGGAGAGAGCTCTAATGTCCAACTGCCTACCCAACTAAGCAAACTAAGCCCCTATAAGGATGGATTTTTGGGACTGCAGTATGGGAAAAAACTTTTGACTTTTAATAGAGAAGGTAAAATCCAAGAGGAGTATTTTATAGATGATGACATCAAGGATATAGTCTGGAACCCTCACCACCCTAATAGCTTCTTTGTCACAAGACAGGATAATACATTACAAATTTATTCAACTAAACAGGAGGAAAAGTAATATGAATATTATAGATTTGGGAATTCTTTCTATTATAGCCATAAGCGTTATAGTTGCTATATATTATGGTTTTACCGTATCGCTTTATAACATTGGATCTTTTGTTTTATCATGGCTTCTTGCTCTTGTCTTCCACTCAAGCTTCACCAGATCCATTGCAAAACGTTTTCCAGACCTTCTAGATATAATAGTCTACTATTCCGAGGGGTCTTCTAAGATTGCTTTTTCTGATAAGATTTTGCCTGTTTCTTCACTGTCCCAAGGGAAAATAGAGAGTCTAGCCTTTGAATCGGGCCTGCCTAATCCCTTTAGAAATAACATCGAGGCCAATCTACTTAACCAGAATTTAAGTGGTCTGGATAATTTAGGTCAGTATATTGATTATACAGTAGCCAATATAATACTAAATCTAATTAGCTTTATGATTATTTTTCTTGTACTACAATTGCTTTTCACCTTGGCAATATCAATAATAAGGAATGTAACCGACCTTCCGGTACTAATAAAATTCGATAGTCTTTCTGCAGCTTGTCTGGGATTTGTGAGGGGCATCCTCTTTCTCTTTGTTGTTTTTGCCTTTGTTCCTCTTTTGTACTTAGTTGTTCCAGCCAGTTTTCTAGGAGACATACTAGATAGTTCAAAGCTTATCGGTTTTTTCTTAAATTCGAATTTGTTCACTGTTTTTGTAAGAGGATATTTCTAAGTCCCCATTTATTAGCTGATGATGTTAATCGTCAGCTGTTTTTGTTTCACGTGAAACATTTTTGTTTATTAGATTTATATTAGGAAGGGGATGTTTCACGTGAAACATCCCCTTCTAGGACATCATTTCTATTATTCTCTCTAGATCCTCATTGCTATAGTACTCTATTTCAATGATTCCTTTCTTTTTGCCCTGCTGTATAGTAACCCTGGTCCCAAGTGATTCTTCCATCCTATTCTCTATTTCTAAAATATATGAGGGCTTGCTTGAGCTTTCTTTAGGTTTTTTACTAGCCTTCTCTTTTCTTGCCTTTTTAATTATTCTTTCAGTTTCCCGGACACTTAGCTGATCTTTTATGATTAACCTGGCCATTTCTATTATCTCTTCCTGGTTACCCAGTCCTAATAAGGCTCTAGCGTGTCCAGTAGTTATTTTGTCCTCTTCCAGCATCAGTCTTACTTCCTTTGGAAGATTTAAAAGCCTTAATGCGTTGGATATAGCTGGGCGGCTTTTCCCTAACCTCTTAGCCACCTGTTCTTGAGTTAGGCCATAGGATTTTATAAGACTGTTTATTCCGTCAGCTTCCTCCATAGGGTTTAGATTCTCCCTTTGCAAGTTTTCAATAAGGGCAATTTCTAGCATTTGCTTCTCGTCTATGTCTTTAAGTATTACAGGTATCGTCTCCAGGCCTGCGGCTCTAGCAGCACGCCAGCGCCTCTCACCGGCGATTATAGTATACCTATTACCCATAGGTTTCACTATTATGGGTTGGACTACACCATGCTCTGATATAGATCTACTAAGTTCCTCTATGGATTCCTGATTAAAGCTCCTTCTAGGCTGATCCATATTAGGATCAATACTGTGGATTTTTATCTCTAATATCTTATCATCCTTCTCGCTCCGGTCATCGGTCTCGGCAAAGCTATCATAGGTTTGAAAGAGTGCATCCAAGCCCTTACCCAATCCTCTTCTTGTCATTCCAACCTTCCTCCATTTCTCTGTCTAAAAATTCTTGTGCCAGCTCTCCATAAGAAACAGCTCCAACACATTTTGGGTCATATAAATGAATAGGTAATCCGTGGCTAGGGGCTTCACCTAATCTAACATTTCTAGGTATGATAGTTGTAAATAGTTTGGCTTTAAAGTGTTTCTTTACCTCTTCTACCACTTGAATAGAGAGATTGGTCCTTGCATTAAACATGGTCAAAATAACTCCTTCTACATCCAATTTGGGATTTGAGGTTTTTTTGACCTTTTGAATGGTTCCCAATAGCTGGGTCAGACCCTCAAGAGCAAAGTATTCGCACTGGATGGGTACTAAAACCCCATCGGCGGCAGTGAAAGCATTAATTGTGATAAGCCCAAGGGATGGGGGACAGTCGATAAAGATATAATCATATCTATCTCTAATTTCATCGATAGCATTCTTTAATCTATACTCTCTAAAATCCATCAAGACTAGCTCGACCTCAGCACCTGCCAGTTGGAGATTTGAGGTGACTATGTCCAAATTATTAACTTGAGTCTTTACTATAGCATCTTTTATATCTGCATCATTTATTAGAACATCGTAGATAGATACTAAAGTCTCATCCTCTTTACTTATCCCTAAGCCGCTGGTAGTGTTCCCTTGAGGGTCAATATCAATGGTTAAAATCTTCTTTCCCAGATTTGCTAAGCTTGCTCCAAGATTAATATTGGTAGTGGTCTTCCCAACCCCACCTTTCTGATTGGCTATAGCAAAAACTTTAGACATCTCAACAACCCCTTTTATTTCTGTTATCTTCATTATAGTTTATATTTGATTTTCTTTAAAGAGTTTTGGACAAGTTTTTTATTTTTTACGGAAATGAAGAAAAAAATCCGTGGTTTTATAACCACGGTTATTAAAGCCTTTATAAATTTGTTTTTAGCTACTATAGAGTATCACTAGCCATTATATTAACTTACACTCAAAGTTTAAAATATTAGTTTTTTGGTATGGAAACAGTAATTTCAATGGTTTCACCTGTATCAACTTCTTTTACAAGAGGGGTTATTCCATAATCTTTCATCATGACTACGGCATTCTTTATAGTATTTATAAAGATTCGGATATCCCTATAGCCGCCTGTTATTTTTCTTCTGTCACCTGCTTTTCCGTTTTTATGTATTTTTTCTATGATTTTTTCAATTAACATCTCAGAGTCTTTCACATTATACTCTTTTTCGACAATCTTGTTTAAGGCTTTTAAACGAAGTTCCTCTTCAGGAAGTCTCAGTAGACATCTAGCATGCCGTTCAGTTAGATTGTTTTGTATTAGTATTTCTTTAATTTTATCTGACAATCTCAATAAGCGGATTTTATTGGCAATAGTGGATTGACTCTTGCCTATATTTTTTGCCAGCTCCTCCTGGGTCAATCCGTGGTCTTGAATTAAAGCCAAATAGCCTCTTGCCTCCTCTAGATAATGAAGGTCTTCCCTTTGCAGGTTCTCTATCATGGCCATAATTGCTGAATCTCTTTCATCGCCTGAAATTACAATAGCAGGGATTAGGTCAATACCCGCCATTTTACAGGCTCTGAGTCTTCTTTCACCGGCAATAAGTTCATAACCGTTTATTCCCGTCTTTCTTACAGAAATTGGCTGAATTAACCCAATTTTTGTAATAGAGTGTGATAATTCTTCCAAACTTTTTTGGGAAAAGTTCTTTCTTGGCTGATATGGATTTGGCTTAATCATCATAACGGGAATCTTCTCCAACACATGTTCTTCCCTTCTTACCTGTTTTATGCGGTTTTGTAAGCTCTTCATTGAAATCATACCTCCACCTCCAAATCCTACTTATACCATTCTCCACATTTGGTTAAATTCCTCCTTTTTAGCTTTTATTTCTTCGTTAATTTGGTATATCCGGATTTTGCTCCCGTTTCCCCTGGCTTGCGACCATATTCTATGAATTCCAATAAGATATAACAAAAGTCACCATTATAATGGTGACTTTTTTACTTTTCCTGGTGATCGTGGATATTTTTTTGGAGTTGCTGTATTTTTTTGTATCAATACAAGCTTATGGGTTTTAGGTGAAAAAGGTACTGGAATATTTTTTATTTGCGGTTGACTTTGCCCGCCTAGCTCCTTAATAGCTTTTTTAGCCCTAATTAGCTCTCCTTCTGCTGCAGGCCCCTTGTAGGATATAAAATACCCACCAGCTTTTACAAAGGGGATACAGTATTCCGATAAAACATTTAATGAAGCAACGGCCCTTGATACAGCTAGATCGAATCCTTCTCTATAATCTTGCTTTCGGGCCAGATCCTCAGCCCTTGAATGGATAATATCTATATTGTGCAGATTAAGCTCCCCTGTAACAACCTTTAAAAACTCCGTCCTCTTCTTTAAGGAATCTAAAAGTAGGAGATTAGTCTCAGGTTTCATTATCTTTATAGGAATCCCAGGAAATCCAGCTCCGGTTCCTACGTCAATTATGGAAGAATCCTCTATATCCATTATCTTAAGAATTGATAAGGAATCTAAAAAATGATCTACGATTATATCATCCGGATCAAGGATGGTCGTCAAGTTCATCTTATTATTCCATTCAATTAGTAGGGAAATATATCTATCAAACTTTAGAAGCTGGTTCTTGCTTATATCCATGTCCCAGCTTTTAAGCCCCTGCTCTAGCCTTGTCAAATCATGTACCATCCCTGTTAGCTCCTCTTCTCATCTTTTCTAAGTAGACCATCAATACCGATATATCAGCAGGTGAAACTCCAGATATTCTGCTGGCTTGACCTATAGACTGGGGTTTTACCTGATTTAACTTTTGCCTTGCCTCCAGCCTCATACCTGATATCTTTTCATAGTCTATGTCGGAAGGTATCCGACTGGATTCCATCTTCTTAAACTGCTTGGCCTGCCTTTGCTGCTTTTGTATATATCCTTCGTATTTTATGGAAACCTCCACCTGTTCCCTATCCTGCCTTAAAAGGACATGACTCTCACTTTCACCGCCTAAATACTCTATATCCCTATAGCTTATTTCAGGTCTTTTTAAGAGTTCATAAAGGCTTATTCCACTTTTTAGAGTGGCAGTTCCCTTCTTCTCCAGATACTTCAATACATCTTCCCTAGGGGAGATAATTAAGTTTTTTAGTCTATTAACTTCCTTCTCCACTCTTTCGTATTTTTTCATAAACCAATCATAGCGCTTATCATCTACCAAGCCTATATCATATCCTATTTGGGTTAATCTAATATCTGCATTATCCTGTCTTAACAGCAAGCGATATTCGGCTCTAGAAGTCATCATCCTGTAGGGTTCATTGGTTCCCTTAGTTACCAGATCATCAATCAAGACCCCTATATAAGCCTGGGATCTATCTAGAATAAGGGGCTCCTCTTCTTTTATATATTGAACTGCGTTGATACCAGCTATAAGACCTTGACCGGCCGCTTCTTCATAGCCTGAGCTTCCATTGATCTGGCCAGCGAAAAAAAGACCTCCAATAGCCTTGCTCTCCAAGGATAATTTTAGCTCCCTTGAATCAATGCAATCATATTCTATAGCATAGGCAGGGCGCATAATCCGTACATTTTCCAAACCAGGTACACTTCTATACATTGCCCTTTGAACATCAATAGGCATACTGGTGGATAAGCCCTGGGGATACATCTCTCTAGTATTTCTGCCTTCAGGTTCTATAAAGACCTGATGGCTCTTTCTATCGGCAAATCTAACAACCTTGTCCTCTACTGATGGACAGTATCTAGCCCCTACACCTTCAATGTTACCAGAATACATAGGTGCCCTATGAAGGTTAGCCCGAATAATATCATGAGTTTTTTGGGTAGTGTAGGTTAACCAACAGGGAATTTGATCCCTTTCCAATCTATCATTTAGAAAGGAAAAAGGGATTATATCCTTATCTCCATGCTGAACTGTCATCTTGTCATAATCAATGGATGATCCATCTATTCTAGCAGGAGTACCAGTCTTAAATCTCTGAAGATTAAAACCTAACTCTTTTAGGTTATCCGATAGTAGATTTGCGGCAGTAAACCCATTGGGGCCGGTATTTGAACTGTATTCTCCAATTATTATTCTGCTCTTTAAATAAACTCCCGTCGCCACTACAACTGCCCTACAGGTATAGTAATCAGACAGATCCGACACAACCCCGGTAACATTTCCATTTCTTTCTACTATCTCAGTAATTTCTCCCTGGATTATATCTAAACCCTGCTGCTCCTCTAATACACTTTTCATAATTATATGATAATCATGCTTGTCAGCCTGTGCCCTTAGGGAGTGAACAGCCGGACCCTTGCCTGTGTTTAGCATTCTAATTTGTATAAAACACTTATCTATATTAAGCCCCATTTGCCCCCCCAGAGCATCTACCTCTCGAACCAAATGTCCCTTGGATGTACCTCCTATAGAGGGGTTACAGGCTAGCATGGCGATATTATCAAGATTTGTAGCAAAAATAGCAGTTCTATAGCCCATTCTTGTAGATGCCAAGGCTGCCTCACAGCCTGCATGACCACCGCCTATTACAATTACATCATAATCTCCTGCATTCAGTTTCATTAATTCTCCTACTTTCCTAAACAAAACTCGGAAAAAATTCTATTTACCAAATCCTCGGTAACTGTCTCCCCGGTAATGCTGCCCAGACTGTCCACAGCCCCCCGTAAATCAATGGACACTATATCCAAAGGGATTTGGCTATCTAAGCCTTCCAAAGCGTCTGTAAGGCAGCTATTAGCCCTAATTAAGGCTTCTTGATGTCTGATGTTGGTTATCATCATTCCATCGGAAAACTCCACTTCACCTCTAAAAAACATTTTATATATTATTTCTTCAATTTTGTCAATCCCTTTACCCAGTGTCAGAGAGCTTTCTACTATGGGGACCTCTCTGCCCAAGTGCTCCTCTATATCCTTTTTGTTTAATAGTGGAGGCTTATCTATCTTGTTGAGTATAAGCAAGGCCTTCTTATCCTTTATATAATTTAATATCTGCCTATCCTCATCTTCCAGGGGTGAGGAAGCATCGAGAACTACAATAATGAGATCTGCCCTTTCTATATTCTGCTTAGATTTTTCAATACCTATCTTCTCAACCTGATCTAAAGTTTCCCTAATGCCGGCAGTATCCACTATTCTAACAGCTACGCCCTTTATATTGATAAACTCCTCTATAACATCTCTAGTAGTGCCGGGAATATCAGTGACAATAGCACGTTCTTCCCTAACCAATGCATTTAAGAGAGAGGACTTACCTACATTGGTCTTACCCACTATTACAGCCCTAATACCTTGCCTTATTAACTTACCTTCTTCTGCAGTTTCGAGTAGATAATCAATAGTTTTTAATATACTCACTATATCATCTAGAATACTTTGAGTGGCCAGCTCATCTATATCCTCCTCAGGATAATCTATAGTAACTTCAATATGAGCCATAATACCTAGAAGTTTTTCTCTCATGCTCCTAATATGGCCTGATAAACCGCCTTCCATTTGCATAAGAGATGTCTTAGCCAGGCCTTGGGTCTTTGCAGATATCAAATCCATAACTGCCTCAGCCTGAACCAAATCTATTCTTCCATTTAAAAAGGCTCTTTTGGTAAATTCTCCAGGCTCGGCCAGCCTTGCACCCTTCTTTATTACTTCTTTTAGGATATTGGTTACAGGAATTATACCCCCATGACAATGGATCTCCACCACATCTTCAGTGGTATAGGATCTTGGTGCCTTCATGTAGGCAAGGAGTACCTCATCAATAATCCTTCCCTCGCCATCTACAGCCTTTCCATAATGGAGATATCTATCCTTAAAGGTCTCATTCTTACTGCCGGCAAATAGGAATATTTCCCTTGCAATATTCAGAGCCTTATCACCGCTAATCCTGACTATTCCGATACCTCCCTCGCCTGGAGGTGTAGCAATGGCAGCTATCGTATCTTCAGAAAACATATCAACTCTTCCTTTTCTACAAAAAGTTTAACCCAGTATCTTTATACTGGGCTATTTATATACATATTAAACAATATATTAATTATTTAGTAGTAATTACTACCCTTCTATAGGGTTCTTCGCCTTCGCTGTAGGTTCTCACATATTCGTCGTTTTGCAGGGCTGCATGGATTATCCTCCGTTCGAAGGGATTCATAGGCTCTAGGGTAATCCTCTTCCTGGTCTTAGAAACTTTATAGCCCAGTCTTTTAGCTAGTCGCCTTAAAGTTTCCTCTCTTTTTCTTCGGTAGTTTTCAGCATCTAAATTAATTCTCTTATACTTCAGCCCTTGCTTATTAACTACTAAATTGGTTAAGTATTGAAGTGCATCCAAAGTTTCACCTCTATGCCCTATAAGTAGACCCATCCCTCTACCTCTTAACTCCACATCAACCTTCTCTTCTTTTTCAGTCACATCTACAATAGCTTCCACATCCATATAGGTTAGAAGTTCCATCAAAAACTCCTTGGTCCTATCTCCAATAGTTTTTTTGATGGTAGCCCTTACTTTCGCATCCTTTGCACCAATAAATCCAAAAAAGCCTTTCACCGGTTCTTCCAAAATCTCTATCTCAAGTTTGTCCCTCTGTACTCCTAATTGAGCAACTGCCATCAAAATAGCTTCATCGATAGTCTTTCCGCTGCTCTCAACTTTTTTCATTTTTTCGCACCTTCCTTGACTGTTTTTCCTTCAGAATTTTTCCGGTTATAAATTAATTGCTGTACGATTTGGAATAAATTGTTAGTCACCCAGTAAATACTAAATGCTGACGTATACATTGAAGTAAACCAAACGGACATAATAGGCATAATGGTTCCCATTCCCTTTGTCTGCTGGTTTTCTCCTCCAGCAGGGGCAGTTAATTTCATTTGAAAATAGGATGTTATTCCCGCCAAAGCCGAGAGGATAAAGAGTCCGTTCCAAGCTCCACCCCATCCACTTTCCATAAAGGGTATAGATCGACCAATTATGTCTTTTACCGGTGAATCAGCAATCCATACATTTTTTATCCATAAAAACCCAAGACTTGATTCTTGACTCTTCAAAAAGTCTAAGGCCTGAGTTGTGCTTATATTTTTAATGGAATCAATTACAGTAGTTACATTTGCACTACCCACTACTTCATTTAGTTGGCCGATAAGCCTTTCGTTATTTGGGTTGCTAAACAAACTGGTAAATACATCCCCTATATTCTGCTTTATTGCAGATGAGTTTACTATTTTATTAACAAAATCATCAAGTACAGGCCCAATAGTGCTATTGCTATCATTTATAAGATTAACATAAAACTCTTGAAGTTGAACACTAGAAATTGCTCTTAATGCTGCAAACATGGCAAACATAAGGGGGAGTTGAAGTAACATGGGAAGGCAGCCTCCCATAGGGTTTACACCATGTTTTTGATACAGTTCCATTGTCTTTTTATTTCTTTTATCAGGATCATTCTTGTATTTTTCATTTATTTTTTGTATTTGAGGATTTAACTCTGTCATTTTGCTAGTTGAAGCTTTTGCCTTCAGGTCAAGAGGCAGAAGTGCCAAACGAGTCAAAATAGAAAAAAGCACTACCGATACTCCATAATTTCCTACTATGCTATTTATTCCTTCGATAATAGTTTGAAGAAAACCCACTAAAGCTGACCACATATCAATACACCTGCCTCATCAACTTGTTAATCCATTTAGTGTCCAATAAATCCATTTCCTTTATACCTCCACAATGTATTAGCCCGTGATAGAAGTGTTATTATTCTATCCTAGTGGATCATAGCCACCTGGATGAAAGGGATGGCACTTCAGTATCCTTTTTACAGCCACAAGAGAACCTTTCAACACACCATATTTCTCTAGAGCAGAAATAGCATAATTAGAGCAGGTAGGATAAAACCTACAAGTATTTGGAAACAATGGAGATATGAATCTCTGGTAAAGCCTGATTCCTCCTATAAATATCCTCTTCATTTAATTCTAATCGCTACTCCTTAAACAAACCAGCTCTTTTTAATAAGTTTTCCATTCGATTTTCCAATTGAGCAAACTCGGCTCCTCTCGCCCTTATCCTCACCACAAATATAAGATCATAACCTGTCCTAATCCGTTCCAATCTCTTTCTATAGATCTCTCTTAATCTTCGCTTAATCTTGTTTCTCTGGACAGCATTGCCATATTTTTTACTAATAGAAAAGCCTACTCTGGAAACATCTAATCTGTTCTTTCTGTAAACCAAAACCAAACAAGAATTTGCAAGGGACTTACCCCGTCTGTAGGTGTAATTAAATTCCCTTCTCTTTCTTAATCGATATTTCTTATCCACTAAATATCCTCTCAATACATGTCTTAAAAAGCTCAACAAAGTATTATTAACAGCTTTTTATTCAGCAGTTTCAAAAGCTTTCTATGGCAGAAAAGGCCACCATTTTAGTGACCTTATGCTGAAATTACTTTTCTACCTTTTCGTCTTCTTCTCTGGAGTACCTTTCTACCATTTTGGGTACTCATTCTCTTTCTAAAACCATGCACTCTTTTTCTGCGTCTGTTGCTAGGTTGATAAGTTCTTTTCATTTTCTAATTCTCCCTTCTCTGATGATTGGATAAGCAGCTTGTATTCATTATACCATATAAACTATCTTGGTAATTCCTGATGAGGCTAATGATAGTACTTTACTTATAGTATTATAAGCGAATAAACCTTTTGCTGTCAAGATAATCAATTAATTCAATTGATTATCCACAGATTATTTGATATTATATCTTTACTGTTGATAACTTCCCGTCTATAATATAATAGAAGGGAATGAAATTAAGTTATACACACTCTGTGGATAACTTTGTGTATAACTATTCCTTACTTTAATTTTTAGTGTAAATATCAGTTTTTTCTGATTGTGAATATTGTTTATAACTTTTACATTTTTGTGGGACATTATCCCTGCTTTTATACAATTTTTATATACTGGATTTTTTTAGGCAAAATCAGGCATTTATAAACAAAGGCTTCGAACAAACTTGCAGAACTGAAGCCTTTATTAAATTGCCTTGAATAAATGGTTTTAGAAAAAGCAATATTGTCAAAAATATCTATTATTACGGTATTTTACAGGAGGTTTCCTTAATGGATCAAAATATTAATAAATTATGGGAAGATGCTCTACCCTTTATAAAGTTGGAGTTAACGGATGTAAGTTTCAATACTTGGATTAAGACCATAGAACCCTTGGCTATAATAGATAATATATTTTATCTAAGCGTTCCCAACGATTTTACCAAGGGAATCTTGGAATCAAGATATATGGATCTAATAATTAACTCTTTAAAGGAAGTATCTTCAAACCAGTACCTTGTTACCTTGGTTTTGCCAAATGAGGCAAGCAAATACTTAAACCCAAAAAAGGACCAAGCTGAAGAGCCGGATAAATACAAGGCAGCTCTTAACAGCAAGTATACTTTTGACTCCTTCGTTATTGGCAATAGCAATAGGTTTGCCCATGCAGCATGTCTAGCTGTAGCTGAAGCTCCAGCCAATGCCTACAATCCACTTTTTATCTACGGCGGGGTTGGACTTGGTAAGACCCATCTAATGCATGCCATTGGTCACTTTATACTATCTCAAAACCCAAGTACCAAGGTGCTATATGTTTCTTCTGAGAAATTCACCAACGAACTTATTACATCTATCCAGACTAATAAGAACGTAGAATTTCGCAATAGATACCGTAATGTTGATGTGCTTTTAGTGGATGATATTCAGTTTATTGCAGGTAAGGAAAGTACTCAGGAGGAGTTTTTCCACACCTTCAATACCCTGCATGAATCCAACAAGCAAATTATTATATCTAGTGATCGTCCCCCAAAGGAGATTCCTACCTTGGAAGATCGACTTCGTTCTAGATTTGAATGGGGTCTTATTGCGGATATTCAGCCCCCAGATTTAGAAACTAGGATAGCTATACTTAGAAAGAAGGCTGAACAGGAACAGATAGAGGTAGATGACGAGATCTTACTCTTTATAGCGCAGCGAATACAGTCAAATATAAGAGAGTTAGAGGGAGCTCTAATTAGAATTCTAGCCTATTCCTCCCTTAATAATAATAGGTTGGATATTTCTATAGCTGATGAAGCCTTGAAGGATATTATATCCAATAACAGTCCCAAAGTTATCACCCCTGCTCTTATAATGGAGGTGGTATCCGGCTTCTTTGACGTAAAAATAGAAGATTTTAAGTCGAAAAAGAGGAGTAGGGCTATCTCTCACCCTAGACAAATAGCCATGTACCTATGCAGGGAGCTTACAGATCTCTCTCTCCCCAAAATAGGAGAGGAGTTTGGAGGTAGAGATCATACCACTGTTATACATGCTTATGACAAAATCTCCAATGACATTACAAGTGATCCGGAGTTATCAAGGACTGTCAGTCAGATACGACAGGAGTTAAAAAGCCTATAAAATGAATTTTGTGGAGTGTTTGTGGATAACTTTCAATAAATTTATGGATTCTCCCACAAACTTATCCACAGGGAGATCTGTGATCTTTCGCATAAATCTGACATAATTCACAATATCACAGACCCTACTACTATTACTACTAAATTATTATATATATTCAACAAACACAGGAGGTATACCATGAAATTTACTTGTTCGCAAAAAAAATTATCCAATAGCATAAGTATTGTTCAAAAAGCCATTAGCCCCAGATCCACCCTTCCCATACTAGAAGGAATATTTGTTAAGGCATATAAGGGTATACTTAAATTAATAGGAAACGACCTAGATCTAGGTATTGAATCAGTTTTGGAAGCTAATATAGAAGAAGAGGGAGCTATAGTTATATCCTCCCGTATTTTCGGAGACATAATTAGAAAATTACCTGAATGTGAAGTTGAAGTTAAGGTATCAGATAACTATTTGGTAACTATCACGGCTCTTAATTCTCAATTTCAAATCCAGGGAGTAAAACCCGATGATTATCCAGATCTTAAAGAGGTTAAAGAGTATGAGCCTGTTGAGATTGAGCAAAGCCTTTTAAAAGAGATGATCCAAAATACTATATTTGCAGTGGCCACTGATGAGACTAGACCAGTTTTAACGGGAGGCCTTGTAGAAATACATAATGAAGATATAAATATAGTCTGCCTAGATGGTTATAGTTTGGCTTTGAAGAAAGGTAAAATAGATAGCAATACTGAAGTAGATGTAATAATTCCAGGCAAGACCTTAAATGAAATCAGCCGAATCGTGGATAACAGTGATGAAAAAATTAACATAACAATAGATGATAAACATGTACTCTTTGATATGGGTTATACACGAATTATCTCCAGGCTCCTTAGTGGTGAATTTATTAATTATTCACAGATAATTCCACAGAATTATAAAACTCGTGTAAAAATAGATGCCAAATCTCTCTATGATTCCATTGAGAGGGTATCCATTTTAGCAAGAGAAGGAAGAAACAACTTAATCAAATTAAATATCAAGGAGGACAGGCTAATAATTGACTCAAATTCAGAAATTGGAACAGCTCATGAAGAGTTACCCATTGTTATGGAAGGCAAGGAGCTCTTAATAGCCTTCAACTCAAGGTATTTTATGGATATACTTAAAGGTATTGGAAATGAAGAGGTATATATTGACTTTACAACCAATATAAGTCCTTGTGTCTTTAGGCCCATAGAAGGGGATAATTTCACATATCTTCTATTACCTGTAAGAATTAACGCATAAGGAATAATCTGTAATTGGAGGAAGAAAGTTTGGAGAGGATTAGTATTAAAACAGAGTTTATAAAGCTAAATCAGTTTCTGAAGTGGGCTGGTATAGCTGAAACTGGTGCCCATGCCAACCAGATGATAATGGATGGTCTAGTCAAGGTAAATAGTCAGCTTGAGACTAGGAGAGGAAGAAAAATATACGATGGAGACAAGGTTTTACTAGATAATAGATATGAATTCCTAGTAATCAGGGAAGGATGAGAAAAATTGCATCTAAAGGAATTAAACCTGGTTAACTATAGGAATTATGTTAACTTAGAGCTTAGTTTTAGTTCTAATTTAATTATTTTTTCGGGAAGAAATGCTCAGGGCAAGACTAATATCCTTGAATCCATCTTTTTACTGTGTACTGGACGCTCTCATAGAACCCCAAGAGATAGTGAATTAGTCCTATGGGGAGAAAAGAAATCCATGGTAAGATCTCTAGTAGAGAAAAAGGAAGGACCCAGCCTTATAGAGATAATGCTCAGCCTAAGCAACAATAAAAAAATAAAGATAAACAGCAGTATTGCCCAAAGAATAGGGGAGCTAATGGGTCATATGAATAGCGTTCTTTTTTCTCCTGAAGACCTAAAGCTAGTTAAGGGAAGCCCTAGAGAACGTAGAAGATTTATGGACATAGAGATCTCCCAGGTAAAACCTAAATATTTTTATAGCTTGCAACAATACAATAGACTATTAAATCATAGGAACAACCTCCTTAAGGAGATTAATCAAAAGAGCAGTTTAAGAAAAACTTTACCCGTATGGGATGAACAGATTGCAAAGGTAGGAAGCTATGTTATAATGCAGAGGCTGGAATTTATTAATAGCATTAAAAAGATTGCTAGGGAAATTCATGACCAGATCTCTTTGGGTAGAGAAAGTTTGGAGATAAGGTATAATCCTTCCATTAATTTTGATTCCTCAGATGAATCCGGCATAATGGAAGAATATTTAGAAAATCTGGAATCAAATCATGAAGAAGATATAAAAAGGGGAAGAACCAGTAAAGGATGCCATAGGGATGATATATCTATTTATATAAATGATATGGATGCTAGAACCTTTGCTTCTCAAGGGCAGCAGAGAACCACGGTCTTATCTCTGAAATTATCAGAGATTGAGATGATGTTTAGACAAACCGGTGAATATCCCCTACTATTATTGGACGATGTAATGTCTGAATTGGATAAATACAGACAGGCTAAGCTGCTATCCTACTTTGACAAGGTTCAAACCTTTATGACTGTGACGGATTATTCGGAGCTTCCTAAGGATATGGACAGCAATATGGAAATATACGAAGTATTTGAGGGAAAAGTGGCAAGGGTTTAATTTTTTCTTTAAATATGGGATAAAATAGGATATAATAGTAATTAACTATTTAATCTCTTGTGCAGTTCACCAGTTATGCTAATAGGAATATAATTCTATATTTGTTAGTGAAGGCATATCTGGATCATCTCTGATTTTCCCTAATCAGTAATTAGGGAGGATTTAATAGAGACTATGATTAGAGGTTCTAGGAGCACAAGAAGTTAGTTAATGACAGAAGTTATATTTAGTTATTTTAAGACATAAGAGAGGCCGGTGGATTTTGTGACTTTGCATTTAGGTGGGGATGTAGTGATCCCCATGAAGGATATTATTGCAATATTTGATATGCCAACATCTACAATTTCGGAAATAAATAATGAATTTTTGGAGATTGCAAAAGAGGAAGGATTTATTGAGAAAATATCAGATGAGATACCAAAAACTTTTGTACTAGCTGAATTAAAGCATAAGACCATGATATTTCTATCCCCTATTTCATCTTCAACCCTTTTAAAGAGAACTAATTATATAAAAAGTATTTCACATTCAAACAGTATAGTGAGACAAGAGGGATAAAATGGAACATAAGGAGTTTAATATTAATAATAATAAAGATTATAATGAATCGCAAATTCAAGTATTAGAAGGTTTGGAGGCCGTACGTAAGAGGCCTGGTATGTATATAGGTAGTACTAGTCTTCGTGGACTTCATCACCTAGTATATGAAGTAGTAGATAATAGTATAGATGAAGCTATGGCAGGTTTTTGTGATAATATTGAGATAACAATACGCAAGGATCTTTCTGTAACCGTCAAGGATAACGGTAGGGGTATTCCTGTAGGTATTCATGAAAAACTTCAAAAACCCGCTGTTGAAGTAGCCTTAACCATGCTTCATGCAGGCGGAAAGTTTGGTGGTAGTGGCTATAGTGTATCCGGAGGACTTCATGGGGTAGGTGTTGCTGTCGTCAATGCCCTATCTGAATGGCTGATAGTAGAGGTAAAAAGAGATGGTCATATATACACTCAAAGATACGAGAGAGGTGTAACTCAGACTGACTTGAAGGTAACAGGAGATACAATTGAAAGCGGCACCACCATTACCTTTAAACCTGACGCACTAATCTTTGAAGATATAAATTTTAGTTTTGATATATTAAAAAATAGGTTAAGAGAACTGGCATTTCTAAATGCTGGTGTTAGAATTGCTTTAAGGGATGAAAGAAATAGTAAGGATAGGGCTTTCCATTATGAAGGTGGAATAGTCTCTTTTGTAGAATATCTTAATAAAAATAGGACTGCTCTTTTTAAAACCCCTATATATATTTCTGGAGATAGAGGAACTAGCTCAGTGGAGGTAGCCCTACAGTACAATGATTCTTACAATGAGAATGTCTATTCCTTTGCCAATAATATAGACACTCATGAGGGAGGTACCCATCTTAGCGGGTTTAGATCAGCTATAACTAGAGTAATAAACGAATATGGCAGAAAGCATAACCATATAAAAGCCAATGAAAGCAATCTCTCAGGAGAGGATACCAGAGAAGGTCTTACAGCTATTGTAAGTGTAAAACTAACAGAACCACAATTTGAAGGTCAAACTAAAACAAAACTTGGAAATAGCGAAATTAGGGGATTTGTAGAGAGTACGGTGTCCGAGGGCTTATCAGCATTTATGGAGGAAAACCCCAGGGTGGGCAGGATAATACTAGAAAAAGCTTTGACAGCTTCTAGAGCCCGTGAGGCCGCTAAAAAAGCAAGAGAATTAACCCGAAGAAAAAGCGTCCTAGAGAGCACTGCATTACCCGGAAAATTAGCCGATTGCACCGAAAGGGATCCCGCCTTAAGCGAGATTTTTATAGTGGAGGGGGATTCAGCAGGTGGCTCAGCCAAGCAGGGAAGGGATAGGCATTATCAAGCCATTCTCCCATTAAGGGGGAAAATACTCAATGTTGAAAAGGCAAGACTAGATAGAATACTGAATAATGAAGAAATAAAATCTATGATTACAGCCTTTGGTACCGGCATTGGTGAAGATTTTGACATTACAAAGCTTAGATATCACAAGATTATAATCATGACTGATGCTGACGTGGATGGTAGCCATATCAGAACTTTGCTATTAACATTTTTATTTAGATTTATGAGGCCCTTAATAGAAAAAGGCCATATATACATTGCCCAACCTCCTCTTTATTTAGTTAAAAAAGGCAGAAATGAGAGGTACTGCTACAGCGATCAAGAACTTGATGATCTTTTAGATGGAATTGGTAGAGAGGGAATAGAAGTTCAGAGATACAAGGGGCTTGGTGAGATGAATGCGGAACAGCTGGCTGATACCACAATGGAACCTAGTAAGAGAACTCTTCTTAAGGTAACCATGGAAGATGCCAGGCTGGCAGATGAGATATTTACCATATTGATGGGAGAAAAAGTAGAACCACGTCGTGAATTTATTGAAGCAAATGCTAAACTGGTTACTAATCTAGACGTGTAAGGAAGGAATGTTTAAAAAATGGACTCAACCCATAATAAGGTTATTGATATAAGTATAGAAGAAGAAATGCAAAAATCCTTTATCGATTATGCCATGAGCGTTATCGTAAGCCGTGCTATTCCCGATGTAAGGGACGGCTTAAAGCCGGTTCATAGAAGAATTCTATACTCAATGTATGAGCTGGGTATAACCCCAGATAAGGGATTTAGAAAGTCTGCCAGAATAGTAGGGGATGTACTGGGAAAGTACCATCCCCATGGTGATTCTTCAGTATACGATGCCATGGTAAGGATGGCCCAGGAATTTTCTACTAGATATCTATTGGTAGAGGGTCATGGTAACTTTGGATCTGTGGATGGGGATTCAGCTGCCGCTATGAGGTATACTGAGGCCAGGATGTCTCGAATCACTGCTGAGCTACTGGCGGATATAAATAAAGATACCGTTGACTTTACACCAAACTTTGATGAAACCTTGAAGGAACCACAGGTTTTACCTTCTAGGTTCCCCAACCTACTAGTAAATGGTTCATCGGGTATTGCAGTAGGCATGGCCACCAATATCCCTCCCCACAATATAGGTGAGACCATAGATGGGGTAATTGCCTTAATTGATAATCCGGATATCTCTATCGAAGAGATAATGAATTACATAAAAGGTCCAGATTTCCCTACCGGAGGACTAATACTAGGTAGGGAAGGAATAAGGGAAGCTTATAGAACCGGTAGAGGTAAGATAATAACCAGGGCCAAGACCCAGATTGAGGAAATTGGAAATAATCGATCTCGAATTGTTGTAAATGAGATTCCTTATCAGGTCAATAAGGCCAGATTGATAGAGAGAATTGCAGACCTAGTAAGAGATAAGAAGATAGAGGGAATATCCGATATAAGAGACGAATCTGACAGACATGGGATGCGCATCGTAATAGATCTAAAAAGAGATACCAATCCTAATGTGGTCCTTAATTACCTCTTTAAACATACTCAGATGCAGGAAACATTTGGAACCATAATGCTTGCCTTGGTAGATGGTGAGCCTAGGGTAATGAATATAAAGGAAATCCTTCACCACTATATAAATCATCAAAGGGATGTAATAGTAAGAAGAACCAAGTATGATCTAGACAAGGCAGAGGCAAGGGCCCATATATTGGAAGGCCTGCTTATTGCGCTGGATCATATAGACGAGGTAATAGCCCTAATAAGATCATCCCGTACTGATCAGATAGCTAAAGAAGGGCTAATGGAGAAATTTGATTTAAGTGAGAGACAAGCTCAAGCTATTTTAGACATGAGATTAAGACGTCTTACAGGACTTGAGCGGGACAAGCTTTTAGCTGAATATGAAGCATTATTAAATACCATTAAGGAACTAAAGGCTATACTAGCAAAGGAAGATCTTCAGTATGCAATAATTAAAGAAGAGCTTACAATTATAAAGAATAAGTATAATGATGATAGAAGGACTGAGATTACTACAGCACCAGGAGAAATTGATTTAGAAGATTTGATAGATGAGCACGATGTGGTACTTACACTCACTCATAGAGGCTATGTAAAGAGAACTCCCCTGGATACTTATAAAAGCCAAAAAAGAGGCGGAAAGGGTATTACAGGACTTCAAACCAGGGAAGAGGACTTTGTTTTTGATCTCTTTGTTACCTCTACCCATCAAAGATTACTCTTTTTTACCAGCCTAGGTAAGGTTTATGAGTTAAAGGCTTACGAGATACCCGAGGCAGGCAGGCAAGCAAGGGGAACGGCTATAATTAATTTACTTCAATTGATGCCTGGAGAGAGAGTCCAGGCTGTAATACCTGTGAATGATTTTGAGCAGGGTAAATTCTTGACAATAGGGACAAAGAATGGATTGGTCAAAAAGAGTCCCTTGGAAGAATATCAAAATATCCGTAAAGGTGGTCTAATTGCCATTAAGCTCAGGGAAGAGGACGAAGTTATTGGAGTTCAACTTACAGACGGTAGTAGGGAGATCATGTTAGCCTCCCATAAGGGGATGTCTATTAGATTTGACGAATCCGATGTCCGAGCATCGGGGAGGGTTTCCATGGGCGTTAAAGGCATAGAGCTTGATGAGGATGACCATGTAATAGATATGGGACTGGTGTATAGTGATAATCAGGTGCTGGTCATTAGTGAAAATGGATATGGCAAGTGTACCCCTATAGGTGAATATAGAGCCCAAAGGCGAGGTGGCCGTGGAATAATTACCTTGAAAACCACGGAAAAAACTGGCTTATTAGTAGGCATGAAGATAGTAGAAGAAGATGATGAACTGATGATTATAAATTCTGAGGGCATCATTATCCGTATAGAGGTAAAGGATGTTTCAATAATGAGCCGTAATACTCAGGGGGTTATGCTTATGAGGGTAGATGATGGAAGTTCGGTTATATCCGTAGCCAAGATAAAAAAGGATGAAGATGAAGAAAATTTGGCATCTGAAGAATAATAAAAGGAAATCTGAGGTGGGTATTCTATGGAAAAGATAAACTTTGTAAAAAGAGATAATTTAAAGACAAAACCTAGAGATGAAGAATTAGTATTTGGAGAGATATTTACCGATTACATGTTTGTTATGGATTACCATAAGGAAAAAGGATGGTATGATCCTAGGATTGTGCCCTATGCTCCCTTTGAAATTGAGCCTTCTGCCATGGTGTTTCATTATGGACAGGCACTCTTTGAAGGTATGAAAGCCTATAGAAACCATAAAGGGGATATAGTAACCTTTAGACCAATGGATAACTTTAACAGACTAAACCGCTCAGCAAAGAGAATATGTATGCCTGAGATTAATGTGAATTTTGTATGGGAGGCTCTCAAGAAATTATTGATAATTGAAAAGGATTGGGTTCCGTCTGCCAAAGATACATCTCTATATATAAGACCCTTCATGATTGCCACCGATCCCTTATTGGGGGTACGTCCATCCTGCACTTATAAGTTTTTTATAATTCTATCGCCTGTAGGACCTTATTATGCTGAAGGGTTAGACCCGGTTAAAATATATGTAGAGGATAAGTATGTACGGGCTACCAAAGGAGGTACTGGCGATGCCAAGGTTGCCGGAAACTATGCTGCCAGCCTTTTAGCTGCAGAGAAAGCCAAAGCCAAGGGATATTCCCAGGTATTATGGTTAGATGCAGCTGACCATACCTTTGTAGAAGAGGTAGGTGCTATGAATATATTCTTTAAGATAAACGGAAAGATTATAACAGCTCCTCTAGATGGAAGTATACTTCCAGGAATAACCAGAGACTCGGTAATAAAGCTAGCTAAATATATGGGTCATACAGTGGAAGAGAGAGATCTGTCCATAGAAGAGGTATTTGAAGCTAATGAAAAAGGCACCCTTGAAGAAGTATTTGGTTCAGGTACAGCGGCTGTAATATCTCCTGTAGGCGTCTTGGCTTTTAAGGATAAAGTAATTCAAATAAATAACAATGAAATAGGGCAGTTTACAAGCATGATGTATGATAAGCTTACCAGTATCCAGCTAGGAACTGAGGAAGACATCTTTGGCTGGGTAAAAAAGATAGATTAATTCTATATAAATAATAGTGTTATTAAAGAAATTATTTGTTAACCTTTTGTTTAAAGGCTAGAAGCTAGAAGTTGGAGATTAAGGCTGGAAGCTTAAATATTAAGTTTCTAACTTTAATCTCCAACTTCTAATCTTATTGATTATTTTGTTGGTTATTTTCTCCTATTTGATTAATCCTATTTTCCAACTGAAAGGCCATTTGTTTATTAATCTGATCCTTGGCGGCTTGGTTTATATGGGAAGCCTTAACATCATACCATCCTTTGTTATGCATTACTTCCATAAAAAGCTTGGTATGGTTTTGCTCTTCTTGCTGGATATGCTGTAGGGTTTTGGTTACTTCTTCATTAACCGATTCCATTACACCGGTATCATAGACCGATGATACATACCTTTCTGTCATAATAGAGTCTAGCAACATGTCTTTTTCTGATAACTGATTTTTAGACATTGATTATCTCCTTTACCTTAAAATGCGGGAGTAGGTGGATTAAATCCGCCTTTTTCAAGCAGTGACTTTAGACTATTGGCATGATTAACTTCTTGCTCATAGACCAGATTAAAGACATTCTTTATCTGAGGGTCAGTTGCCTGTTCAGTATATAGTTTGTATTTATTTATACATATATACTCGGCCCGTAACTGGTCTTCCAATATCTTCTTTTCTATATCCGACAGCTCCATCTATATCCCTCCAAGAAAGGTTTTAGTAATAATATAATCTCCTAAAAAAAGAATCCTATGCTCTATTGAAAAGATTTGTTGACAGGAATTTGCTTAAAAATTTATTAAAAAGAAGGATATTTA
>JAAYTG010000104.1 GCA_012518075.1 Clostridiales bacterium
AGATAGACTCAAATGGTATCCACATAGATGGTAAAACTATAGAATTTACGATATCACCCTATAGTATTGCTAATATTTGTGATAAGTTTTGGGAAAAAGATAAGATAAAAGTCTTATCTTTTTTTGTTGAAGTTCATATAGATCTTGTGGTATAATATAATTAACAGAAACAGAGTTTTACCATATGAAACAGAGGGATATGTATGTCATCTAATACAGTACAATCAGTAGACAGAGCATTTGAAATATTAGAGACCTTAGCTATAGAGAAGGACGGGCTAGGAGTTACGGAAATCGGTAAGAGAGTGGGGCTACACAAAAGCACTGTTCACAGACTTCTTAATTCTATGGCAGAGAGGGGATATATAGAACAAAACCAGGATACAGGAGCTTATCGTTTAGGCTTAAAATTTATAGAATTATGTAGTTTATACCTAAACCATGTTGAATTAAAGACGGAAGCTCAGCCTTATTTGAGGAATCTGTCTGTTCTTACAGGTCAGCCTGTTCATTTAGCTACATTAATAGAAGGAGAGGCTGTATATATAGATAAGATTGAAAACTATCACAACATTCGAATGTATTCATCCATAGGCAAGAGAATACCCCTTCATTGTACTGCAGTAGGCAAGATATTACTATCGGATAAAAATACTAGCTATATTCAAGAAATTTTTGTTAAGAATGAGCTTACTTCTTATACTCCTAATACCTTAACTGACTTGAATCAGATTTTGGAAGAAATAGGTAAAGTTAAAAGATTGGGCTGGGCAAAGGATGATGAGGAGCATGAAGTGGGCATTAGGTGTATTGCAGCACCTGTTTACGACTATAGAAGACGAATTATTGCAGCTGTCAGCACATCGGGTAATAAAGAAATTATTTACCCTGATAGGGACGAAGAAATAGCACGGTATGTTATAAGAGCTGCCAGTGATATTTCTAAGAGAATGGGATACACTGAGGATTTGACATAATCAGATAACCAATTAAAGAAGGGAGAAGACTATATGGATAAGGAACGGGTTATAACTAAGATAACTGAAGGCGGATTGGTAGCGGTTGTAAGAGCAGAGTCCAGTGAGCAAGCATTTAGGATTGCCGAAGCCTGTATTGAAGGAGGGGTGGTAGGCATAGAAATTACCTTTACTGTTCCAGGCGCTGACAAGCTTATAAGTGATTTATCAAAAGTATATGACAATGGAGAAATCCTAATAGGTGCTGGTACAGTAATGGATCCGGAAACAGCTAGAGCAGCTATATTAGCAGGCGCCCAGTATATAGTAAGTCCTTATTTGAACCTAGATACTGTAAAACTATGTAACAGATATCGGGTTCCTTGTATGCCAGGTGCTATGTCCATTAAAGAAGTAGTAGAGGCTATGGAAGCCGGAGCGGATATTATCAAAATATTCCCTGGTGAGCTATTTGGACCAAAGATTATAAAATCTATCCTAGGGCCGATCCCATACGCAAAACTTATGCCTACTGGAGGAGTAAATGTAGACAATGTTGAAGAGTGGATTAAGGCAGGTGCTGTAGCAGTGGGAGTTGGCGGCGCCTTGACAAGAGGTGCAGCAACTGGAGATTATGGATCCATCACCAAGACAGCGGAGGAGTTTATTTCAAAGATAAACGCAGCAAGAAAAAATAAGCATATATAAATCTATTGTCTGTTATCCTATTGGTATACATCAGTGATAATCTTGACAGAAGATATTTACTTATAAGAAGAAAAAAATAGGCGAGGAGGATATGAATGTCAAAAAAAGTTGTAACCTTTGGGGAAATAATGCTACGGTTGTCTCCGCCGGAACATCAGAGATTTGTGCAGGCAAACAGTTTTGAAGTGGTGTACGGTGGTGGTGAAGCTAATGTGGCAGTGTCATTAGCAAATTATGGCCTAGACGCGGCTTTTGTAACAAAACTTCCTAACAACCCTATAGGGGACGCGGCCATCAATGAGCTGAGAAGATTTGGAGTGGATACTAGTTTTATTGCTAGAGGCGGGGAAAGGGTTGGCATCTATTTCTATGAGAAGGGTGCTTCAGTAAGACCTTCTAAGGTAGTTTATGACAGGGCCTATTCCTCTATATACCAAGCACAGCCCGGAGATATCGATTGGAGAGCTGCATTTGAAGGAGCAAAATGGTTCCATTTTACCGGTATTACCCCTGCCTTGGGGGATAATGTAGCTAAGCTGACAGAAGAAGGGTGCAAGATTGCCAAAGAGATGGGACTTACAGTCAGCTGCGACTTAAATTACAGAAAGAAGCTGTGGACTACTGAAAAAGCGGGTCAAGTCATGGGTAAACTTATGGAGTATGTAGACGTGGTAGTTGCCAACGAGGAGGATGCTGAAAAGGTATTTGGAATAAAAGCCGCCGATACGGATGTTACTTCAGGTGAGCTGGATATGGAAGGCTATAAATATGTAGCCAAAGAGCTTATGGATCGTTTCAACCTGAAAATTGTCACTGTAACCTTGAGGGAGAGTTTGTCTGCTTCCGACAACAACTGGTCCGCTATGCTCTATGATGGGGAGGAATATTTGTTCTCGAGAAAATACAATCTGCACATTGTTGATAGAGTAGGAGGCGGAGATTCGTTTGGAGGAGGCCTTATCTATTCCCTGGTATCCGGCTACAATCATAGAGATGCTCTGGAGTTTGCAGTTGCTGCTTCGGCACTTAAGCATACTATCATAGGAGATATGAATATGGTATCCGTTGATGAGGTTGAAACCCTTAAGGAAGGGGATGCCTCTGGTAGAGTACAGAGATAAAGAAATAGGGGTTGTTACAAGACTGGTTGTCTAGTCAAGTAGCAGCTCTTTTTTTGTCCTTTTATATGTATCCTTTTGAGAATAATGAAAAAGTGTAGTGGGCTTTATTGAGTAGTCTTCTCTTGCTGGCTCAATAGAATAGGTCCTGATTTTTGAGTTTATGCTCTAGGCTGTCTGTCTAATTGCTGCTTGTCTTCAGTATATTGTAATATGACTATATCCTATGATAAAATGAGTATACCAAAAGAGAATAATGTATTGACAGAGTATTGGCAGAAGTGTATATAAAAGGGGATAGATAAAGACAGAAGGGGGCTTTTCTTTATGAGCTTAAGGCTTATCTACGGTAGGTCAGGTAGTGGCAAGAGTTATTATTGTTTACAGGAAATCAGGAGTAAACTAGAGGGGCGCATAAAAAAACCATTGATTTTGGTTGTTCCTGAGCAATATTCTATGCAGGCTGAGAAGGATCTGATTGAAATAGCGCCTAGGGGAGGAGCTATAGATGCCCAAGTTTTAAGCTTTAGACGAATGGCATACAGGGTCTTTGGAGAGGTGGGAGGCTTTACTAGACGGCATATCAATTCTTCAGGTAAAGCCATGCTCATCTACCGAATAATAGAAGAACTAGGGAATCAATTAGATTTCTTTGGTAGGGCCTCAAACCAGACAGGATTTGTTGGCACAGTATCCCAGCTTATCTCAGAATTCAAAAGATATAATGTTACCCCCTCTATGCTTGAAGAGCTCCATAATGATATTGAGGACCAGGGCTTAAAGGAAAAGATTAAGGAGATTGGAGCCATATACAATAGGTTTGAAGAACTGGTTCACGAAAGGTACATCGATGCAGATGATGACCTAAGCTTGATGGCTGAAAAACTTGCTGAATCTACTCAATTTGACGGATCGGAAATATGGATTGATGAATTTTCTGGATTTACTCCCCAGGAGTATAGAGTCATAGAAGAATTACTTAAAAAAGCCAAAAGGGTCAACATATGTCTCTGTACCGATTTTCTAGCTGATGAGATGTCCTTTTTAAACAATGATATCTTTGCCCCTGTACGAAATACGGCCTCAAAACTTATGGAGCTAGCCCAGAAAAATAGTATACCCATTGAAAGGCCAATAGCCCTTAAGGAGCAGCCTTTCTATCGGTATAGGAATAGCCGGGAATTAGCCCATATGGAGAGATACTTCTTCTCTTATCCCTATAAAAGATATGAAGAGAAGACCAAGGATATAGAGATATTTACTGCTAGCAGTATATATACAGAGATTGAGCAGGCAGCACGAAGTATCCAGTCCTTGTGCAGAGATAGAGGTCTAAGGTACAAGGATATTGCTGTGGTTACAAAGAATCTGGGGGAATACGAAAAGCTTATATCGGCAATTTTCCCCCAATACGGAATTCCTTTCTTTATAGATGCAAAAAAACCCATAGACAGCCATCCTTTAGTCACCCTCATATTGTCCATGATGGATATATTTATACATAATTGGTCCTATGAGGCTGTCTTTAGATACCTAAAGACAGGACTTACTGGGCTAGATAGGGATGAAATGGATATACTGGAGAACTATGTATTGGCAAACGGTATAAGGGGAAATCAATGGGCCAGCCAAGAGGATTGGGTATATAGACCGGATTCAGGATTTGATACTGGAAGTGTGACGGAAGCTGAGCTGGCTATTATAGATAGGGTAAACAAGAGCCGCCGAAGTATTCTTGGGCCACTTATAAGCTTTCGTAATAAAACCAAGGGCAGGACCTCGGTCCGTACCATGTGTAGTGCCCTATATGAATTTCTTTGTGATTTAGAGGTTCCTCAACTGATAGAAGAAAGGATTGAGGATTTAAAGGAGACAGGCTTCCTGGCCCTAGCTAACGAGTATGGCCAGATCTGGAATATATCTATGGAAGTCTTGGATCAGACTGTAGAGGCCATGGGAGAGGAGAGCATGGGTATAGAGAAGTTTCGCAATATACTTTCCATAGGCTTCAGTGAACATAAGATTGGACTGATACCTCCTTCCCTTGACCAGGTCCTAGTGGGCAGCATTGAACGCTCCAGGAGCCATGAAATAAAAGCATTATTTATTCTAGGGGTTAATGATGGTATATTTCCTGCACCGCCAGGTGAGGAAGGAATACTGTCGGATGAAGACAGACATTCTCTACGGAAGATGGGTGTAGAATTGGCCCAGGATACCAGGACCCAAGCATTTGAAGAACAGTTTATAATCTATTCTACCTTGTCTACTACGGGAGGCCTATTATATATCAGCTATCCTATCGCAGACCATGAGGGTAGGACTATGAGACCTTCCATCATCATCTCCCGCTTGAGGAAGATTTTCCCCCAAATAACCGAGAGAAGCAATTTGGTAGAAGTTAGTGATCCAAAGGATATGCTGGGCATGATCTGTGCACCTATGCCCACCTTCAATGAATTTATATCCGTAGTAAGGGAAGGTATGGGTGGAAAAGTAGTAAACCCTGTTTGGAAACATGTAAGGGATTGGTATGAAGAGCAGGAGCCCTGGCAGGAA
>JAAYTG010000105.1 GCA_012518075.1 Clostridiales bacterium
AGAAATTATAGAACAGTTCCCCATAGTGATCAAGACGTGACTGAAAAAGTAGTAGCAAGGCATATGCTTGACTGTATAAAAAACAATAAGAAGACAGTGCCTCAGTTTATCCGTCTTCCCTACATAATACACTCAGAGAAAGCCCTTAGTGACAGACGGCCTTTGTCCGAGATTATGAAAAAGCTACATGAAATGGAAAAAATGAAGGAAGTATCAGTTGCCACCCTAGGTATCGGAATGATTTGGTGCGACTGCGAGACACTAGGGACAAATGTAGCGGTAACCCCATCCAAAGAGGAATATACCGAGAGGGCAGCGGAGCTTGCCCGGGAGTTGGCAGACTATGTATATTCATTTAGAGATAGTTATGAGTTTCAACAGCTTCCGCTTTCGCCCCATGAAGCCATGAAGCATTCAATCAATTATAAAGGGTCCCCGGTTTTTGTGTCAGATTCAGGAGATAATACTACTGGCGGGGCAGTGGGCGATCATACAAATATGCTTAGGGAATATCTAAGCTGTGATAACTACAATGGGAAGCAAGTATTAGTTACAGGCATTTGGGATGAGAAAGCAGTTTCTGAGTGCATGAAATATAATGAAGGTGATTCTATTAGCCTTACTGTAGGCAAGGATTATGATGAAAATACCAAAGCAGTAAGGGTAAATGGGATACTAAAGAAAAAAGGTAAACTGTATGGATTTATTGGTGATGAAGTAGTAGGCCTAGCAGTTACGATTTCCGTAGGACCTGTTGATTTTGTAATTATTGATAGACCTGGTTCATTCATTTCATTTAAACACTTTGAGGGAGCAGGTTTGAATATAAAGGACTATCAAGTAGTGGTGGTAAAACAGGGCTACCTATTCCCAGAATTAAGCAGTATAGCTGATTTAGCTATATTGGCTTTAACACCTGGAGCCACAAACCAAATAATAGAAGATTTGGAGTATAAGAAGTTTATACCGCCAGTTTATCCATTAAAAAGGGCAGAGTAAAGTGATTATTAAGTATGACAGTTAAGCAGTGAGGCATTTCACTGTTTAATACAATACCAATTATACAAGGAGGAGTATCAATGGAAATCAGAGTAAGAGAAAAAAAGGCAACGATTGATCTGGTGGAAAATCCAATTCCTATTAAGTATGACGAGGTACCGGTGTATACAAAAGAGGACTATGAGGCAAGAATTAATAAAGTCTATGACTTTAGTGAAGAAAGAGGATACAGCCATGTATTAGTATATGGTGATAGGGAGCATTTTTCTAATGTTGCTTATTTGACAGGGATAGATCCAAGGTTTGAAGAAGTTCTTTTAATACTGGAAAAAGGGAAAACACCAAGATTTGTCCTGGGGAACGAATGCTATGCATATGCAGACAAGATTGAGTTTGACGTTGAAACAATCCTATATAATCCCTTTAGTTTGATGGGACAGCCGGATTATGATACCCCTACCTTACTGGATATCTTCAAAGGCTCTGGAATTAAAGAGGATTCAAAAATAGGACTTGTAGGCTGGAAGCATTATGAAAGCTCTAACCATACCTTGGAAAACAGTATACTAGATGTGCCAAGCTATATTGTTGAAACCCTATGTCAGCTTGTAAAAAGGGAAAACATAGATAATGCTACGGATATATTCCAAGATAATGATTATGGACTGAGAACTACCTTATCTGCCAAAGAGATCGTTAATCACGAGCTAAATGGAACCAAGGCGGCTAGGAATGTCTATAACCTACTGAAGAATCTAAAAGAGGGCATGACAGAGATAGAAGCGTCTGGCTTCCTAAACATTGACGGGGAACCTGCATGTGTCCATCCAATGATTAACTTTGGGCAGACACACACATCCTATGGAATAGGCAGTCCAACCTATCACAAAAAATTAGAACTAGGTGATTCTTTATGCGTTGGTATGGCCTATAGGGGCAGTTTAGTTCATAAGGCCGGTGTTTACATTAACAAGCCAGAGGACCTAACAGAAGAACAAAGAAAGATAAGAGAGGACTTTGTCCATACCTACTTTGCCTCAATAATAGCTTACTATGAGAATTTCAAGATTGGTAACACCTGTGGTGATATATATGATAAGGTTGACCGAGTACTAGGGGACGGCGAGGTTGGTGGGATTAAAAAGTTTGGCATTGCACTGAATCCTGGACACCTGATTCATACCGATGAATGGCCAAATACACCCTTTAATAGGGGTTCTAAGACCGTAATCCGTTCTGGAATGGGAGTACAATGCGACTATACAGCAACCAGCAAAGATCCCTACTTAACCATTCATGTAGAGGATGGATTTGTTATAGCTGATGAGAGGCTTAGGGAGGAAATTAAGGAGCTGTCACCTTCCTGTTATGAGCGTATTGAAGCTAGACAGAAGTTTATGAGAGAGGTTCTAAATATCAACCTGCCTGAAGAGGTATTGCCCTTATCAGATCTTCCGGGTGTATGTTTCCCATACATGGCAGATCTAAGCACTATATTGGTCAAGGCATAGATTAATAAACAAAATGCGGCTGTGATAAAGAAATCATAGCCGCATTTTTTAAATATAATAGACTAAATTGCAACTAGGCTTTGAGCCTACAAGGAGCTGAATCATGAAATCTTACTCTTATACTCACTTACTGACATTCCTGTATATTTTTTAAAGCAGGTGCCAAAATAATTTGGATTAGATATTCCTACGGCGTCGGCAATCTCAAACACCTTCAAATGGTCTTTGCTTCTAAGAAGGCTCAAGGCTTTTTCCATCCTCACAGTGGTGAGATACTCTATAAAGCTAATGCCGGTTTCCTTCTTAAAAGTTCTGCTTAAATAACTGGGATTTAGATAAAATACTTTTGCTACATTAGCTAGTGTCAAGTCACTATCGGTAAAGTTTTCATCCACATATTTTTTAACATCAATTATAAATTGATCAATTTTCTTAATCTGCTGTTCTTTCATTTCGGCTATTTTCTTATCCACCATATTAAAAAGGTATTCTTTGATTTCTGGGACCGTATCCATAGTGAATATAGAGCGTAGGGATTGAATTTCAGACTTATATTGGTTTTCTGCATCTAATTCTGTGTGCCTGGAGCATTTTAGGGAGATTAGCAAAATCTCTATGGCAGCATCATGGACTAGATATATGGAAGAAGTACTCTTCAGCTCAATACTGTCAATGATGGATTCAATAGCTTCCTTAGCCTTGTCCTTCAAGCCTGATTTAAGATATAGGCTGAAATTATCATATAATTCGGTTAGATCCTTTTGCTTTCTTTGTATACAAAAATTAACGTCATTGTAGAGTATTACTGAATCGTTGCCGATTGATATCCGGTAGTCCAGAGCTTCTAGTGCCTCGCTGTAGGAAGCGCAGACTTCATGGAGTTTATTCTTCAAATTTCCTAGCCCTATACAAACCGAATAAT